>JANXPR010000385.1 GCA_025357215.1 Acidobacteriaceae bacterium
CTGGATGCGTTCCTTGTCGCCTTCCTTGATCTTTACCTGCACGCGGACGGAGTCGCCCGGATTGACCCGCGGAAGATCGGTGCGCTGCAGCTTGGCAGCGAGTTTCTGCATAATCGGATGTAGTGACATAACTAAAGTCCTTCTCTCTTCAAGGACGCTCTGCGTCCACAAAATTCAAAATCTGTTTTGCCGCGAATCGCGCGAATCCACCCAATCCAGTTGCGACTTGCTCTATTCGCGTTCTTTCGCGGCTAAATCCTTTTGCTAGCCCGTATTTCGGCTACAAGTTTTCTATCTTCGGCGCTCAGCTCCTGCTGTTCCAGCAGGTCCGGACGGTTGCGCAGCGTTTTTTCCAGCGCCTTGCGCCGCCGCCACTTGCGGATCTGGTCATGGTTGCCGCCCATGAGCACATCCGGTACCGCCATGCCGTTAAACTCCGCCGGCCGCGTGTAGTGCGGATAGTCGAGCAATCCGCCTGACCCGCACGTGCTGTCCGGGACTGATGTTTCCCCGGCTGCCAGCGGCGTTGCTTTCCGCCGGTTCAAGTTCGACGCCGTAAAACTTTCCTGCTGCGCGGACGCTTCGTTGCCCAGCGCTCCCGGGATCAGCCGGGTGACGGCGTCTAAAATCACCGCGGCTCCCAGTTCGCCGCCGCTCAAAACATAATCGCCGATGGAAATCTCACGATCGCTAAGCGCTTCAGAGACTCGCTCGTCCACGCCTTCATACCGTCCGCAGATCATTACGATCCGCTCCATCCCGGCCAGTTCCTGCGCCACATCTTGCGTAAACATCTCACCTTGCGGCGAAAGCAGAATCACCGTGTCCCGCGACTTCCCGGCCACGCGCTCCGAATACGGCGCCACGCCCAGAGATTCCACGCATTTGAACAGCGGTTCCGGCTTGAGCACCATGCCCTCGCCACCGCCAAACGGGCGGTCATCCACCGTGCGATGCTTGTCCGTAGTGAACTCGCGCAGGTCGTGCAGCACGATTTCAATGAGCCCGGCTGCTTCTTGCCTCGCCCGGCGCACAACGCCATAATCCAGCGGTCCGCGAAAAAAGT
The DNA here is from genome assembly GCA_025357215.1 of Acidobacteriaceae bacterium. GTDB lineage: Bacteria > Acidobacteriota > Terriglobia > Terriglobales > Acidobacteriaceae > Angelobacter. Next base: position 1,067 of record JANXPR010000385.1, read on the forward strand.
CCGGAAAAATAGTTACAATCTCGAACTTCATCGGGCGGATCTCAAATTTCGGACCTAATCTCGTTGTTGCTGTTGTTGCCGCTGTTTTTCTTCTGCGCTCAACGGCGCGTCCAAGTCTAAAAGTCCTGGCGGCAACTTCATGTACAAACTCTTCTCACTCAACGCAATCTTTTCAATGAACTCAGTGGCCAGGGGAACGAGAAATTCTCTTGTTCCCTTGATCACTAACAACGGGGCTTCTCCGCTGCCAAACTGGACGTCAGCTATTTTGCCGATTGCGCTGCCAGCGCTGTACACCGTGCAGCCTTGCAGATCGCTCACGTACATTGCGCCGTCTTCCAACTCGACGCGCTGGCTGCCCGGGACCTGAATCTCGGAGCCAATCAACTCCTCCGCCTGACTGATGGAATCCACGCCGGCAAACTTCAGGACGACCATTCCCTTGTGGAACCAGTACTCTTCCAGCGCCAGTTCGCGACGCTTTCCCGCGGAGCCCAAGGCCAGCAACTCCGTCCGTGTTGCAAACTTTTCGGGGAAATCGGTCAGCAGCGCTGCCGCCACTTCGCCTTTGCGCCCCTGGGTCTTGGTCACCTTGGCAAGGGTGACAAATTCCCCGTCGTCATTACCCTTCGCCGCCGCGGTGCGACTGGCGGGTGCGCTAACGTGGCGCTGATCGTTTTTCATTCACACCAACTACGTATGACCACTAAGCGCAATTCCTGAATTGGTGTATCCGACAACGTAACCTCAGCGGCTGAAGCCGATAAATTCGCGGCCTGCTACGCAGGCATAAATGCCCGCTCCACCCTGTACCAGGACACACCATAAGGTGGAATTGCCTAGCGCCCACCGCGGGACTATTCTTCGTCTTCAATAATGTCCAGCGTGTAGCGTCTTTTGAACTTCATGCTGGCTGCGCCAAGAATAGTGCGGATCGACTTAGCAGTTCTTCCCTGCTTGCCGATCACTTTCCCCAGGTCCGTCTGCGCCACGCGCAGTTCCAGCACCGTGGCATCGCCATCCTCAACCGCGTTCACTTTCACTTCCGCCGGAGCATCTACAAGAGCCTGAGCAATTTGCTCCACGAGCATACGCATGTCGCCGCCCGGTTCCGTCATAAGGCCGTCCCTTCGCTTTGTACTTTGGGGGCCGTACACTTCTACAGCTCTTTCAGGAAGACCTAACACTCTAATGCAAGATTAAGCCGCGGTACTCGCGGTGGCTGGGGCTTTGGCAACCAGACGGCTGACGGTGTCAGACAGCTGTGCACCTTTGGAAACCCAGTAATCGATGCGTTCACGCTTGAGATTAATTGTGGCGGGATTTGTGCGCGGGTTATAAAGACCCACCACTTCCACCGAACGGCCGTTGCGCGCCCGTTCTTTGTCTATTACAACCACACGGTAATAAGGTTGCTTACGCGCACCAATGCGCGCCAGTCGTATCATTAGCACTGACTAATTCCTTTCCTCTTCAGGGACCCTAAGTTCTTGGGCAATTAGGTATTATCGCGTAATTAGCCGCGGTGTGGCAAGCCGTGTGTTCCATTTCCTTCAAGAACGCCGGCCGGCTTACGACTGCCCCAATTCTTCCAGTATTTTTGCCAGGGCGCGCCGCGCTTCTTCTGGATTGCGTACCTGGATAATTTTTACTTCCAGTGGTTTCAACATTTTTTGGATGTTACCACCGGCCCCGGTCAGTCCCGTTCTTGGCATAAGGGGCCGACGGCGTTGCTGCCCAGGATATCTCTGATAGCCGGGAGGACCAGGTGCTGCCGGGGCAACTTCCTCCGGCTCAAGGTAATTGAACGGCAGATACTGCAAGTAATACACCACGCAGTCTTTTTCTTTCCCAGCCTCCAACGCGATGGGAGGAAGATCGGAGAAGGAATAAGTGTCCATGGCGCTGCCCACGATCACAAAAACTTGCAGCGTGTGGTTTGCGTCCGCGCTCGTTTTCTCGATCCGCCGCACTATTTCTTCGCGGAGAAAAACCGGGCTTTGCGCTCCGTGCTTTACGCTGCGTACGTCCACCATTCCCGGCCCGCTACGCGGCGACAGTCCGGTTCTCAGCCGCTCCCAGGCCAGGGCCTTGGCTTTGGCGTTGTCTTGCGAGAAAATTACCCGGCGCTGGGTCAGATCCATAGCGGCCACATTCAGGGAACCGTTCGCGGGACCCAACTGGCTAAGCGTTTTAAAAAGTGGAAGGGCCCCGCTCAGGTACTTGTCGTAAAGCGTGGGCGATCCGTGGAAGAGATCAGAAGGCGTAAGATCCGCCAGCACTTCCAGTTGCAGAGGTCGACGGCTGGCCAACGGAAGCCGCAGTTGCCCAGCAATCTCCGGGCGATAAAAACTGTCCACGCCTTCCTCCATCGAGGCCAGGAATTCCCAGGACGTCAGCCCCTTCCAGGCGTCTGGCAAAGGATCATTCTTCAGTCCCTCCACGCGGAGTTTGCTGCGGGCAAAGTTGCGCTCACCGGACGCCTTGTCATACAGCGCCACCTTCACGTCATACTCTCCGGGAACGGCAAAGGCCTGCCACACAAATTGCACGTCGCTTTTCGCCATTTCCGGTTTCATGTTGCCCAGATCAAAAACACTATAGTCCCGCCGGTTGTGTCCGTCCTGGCTGCTTACTTCCACCAGCATGACCAGCTGTCCATCGTTGCGGCGCTTGGCCAGTTCACTTCCCGGCACCTCAACTTCTATGCTCGGCATGAGCCTTTGGTGGAAAGATAGTTTGCCGGGATCAAGTCTTACCTTCCAGGGAAGCTGGTGTCTGGGACCTTGTTGTACCCAATCCTCAAAAGGGACGGTTGCGAAAAGCTCACCAGCGGATGGATTGCCGGAACCAGGCTTCTGAGGTGCACCCTCTTTCTGAAGCCCAACTTTCTGAAGCCCAACTTCTTTCTGGCTCCCCGATTCCTGAGCGAGCAGGCCGGGAGTCACGTTCTCCGCCACGGGCAAGCAGGCAAGGCACAGCAACCACAGATGCGCGATCTTTAGGCCTGCGATCTTTACCCGTGCGATCTTTAAACCGTTTTTCATTGAGTGGTATCTTACATCCCTAAACATGCCGCTTCGGTGCCCCTTGGCACAACCAACGGTTACCCCAAGATAATGAGTTCGACTCAAGACAAGGTTTCTCAACACTTTGCGGTTGCCTGAAGCACGGCCATCGGCATGGTTTTTCTGGCAAAAACCGGCACGATTGCCCCTGGTCTGAAGTATGATATCCGCCATACATTTCAAACACTTAGAAGACTCTTAATCACCTGTGATATTCGTCATAGCAAGAATGTGCCAATAGGCCGAATCTGAATTCAGCATAAGGCGGTGATTCTTGTCGAAGTCCCCTGCGGACGAAGCTTACAAGCTTGTCCGTGAACTATTTGATCACGCGCCGTGCGGGCTCCACTCCGTGGATGCCGAGGGGACTTTTGTCGAAATCAACAACACCCTGCTGGATTGGCTGGGCTACCGGCGAGACGAAATTGTAGGCCGGAAAAACATCCAGGACGTGCTGACTCCGGTCAGCCGCAAGCAATTCGAGGAACATTTTGCGCGGCTCAAGTCCGAAGGACGCCTTGGTGACCTGGAGCTGGAGTTCGTCCGCAAAGACGGCGCCATTCTTCCCGCCCTGGTCAGCGCCACTACCATCACGGATGCTGACGGCAAATTCGTCATGAGCCGGTCCATGGTGATTGACGCCACCGCGCATCGCAAAAACGAACAACTCAATTCCCGTATGGCGGCCATCGTCCAATCGTCTGACGATGCCATTATCGGTGAAACCGCGGACCGGCTCATCCAGGACTGGAACGCCGGAGCAGAAACCATTTTCGGATACAAGGCCGCGGAGGTTCAGGGACGGTCCATGGCTATCCTGGTGCCTCCGGACCGTCAGCAGGAATTTCTTGAGATCACGGAAAAAATACAAGCCGGTCACCACATCCATCATTTCTCTACCATCCGCCAGCGCAAGGACGGCCGCGAGATTCACGTTACCGTAACCACCTGCCCTATTCGGGACCCTCATGGAAAACTGCTGGGCTTCGCCACCGTGGTCCGTGACACCACGGAGCACGAGGCGCTGGACCAGGCCCTGCGCATGCGCGAGAAGCAAATGCGCCAACTACTGGAAGCCGCTCCGGACGCCATTCTGCAGATTGACCGCGAAGGCCGCATCGTTCTGGCCAATGACGCGGCGGAAACGACTTTCGGATATACCCGCGCCGAACTTTCCCAGATGCTGGTGGACGAACTTGTTCCAATGGTCTCGCGCGGCGCGCACGTCCGCGACCGGACGAACTATGCAGAACAGCCGATTACCCGCCCCATGGGCGGCGGCTTGCAACTCAAGGCGCAAAGAAAAGATGGAACGCTCATCCCCGTGGAAATCAGCCTGAGTCCCAGCCGCGATGACGATCTCCACGTGATTGCGATTGCCCGCGATGTGACCGAACGCTCCAAGGCCGAAGAACTCTTGCGGCAGTCAGAAGAAAAACTGCGCCAGGCGGAAAAACTGGAAGCCCTGGCGCGGCTGGCCGGCGGCACGGCGCACGAGTTCAATAACCTCTTGACCATGGTGCTGGGATACGCGGAACTCTTGCAGCCAGAGGTCAAGGAAAGTAAAACCTCTCAAGGCTATATAGAGAAAATCCGTTCGGCGGCCAAACGCGCCGCCCACCTCACTCGCCAGTTGATGGCTTTCGGCCGTCGCCAGACGTTGCGCACCGAGCCGCTGAACCTTAACTTGGTCGTCACCGACACCGGCGAATCTATCTCCCACGTCCTGGGTGAATCCGTGGCTATTGTTGTGCTGCCGGCGGACGAACCGTTGTGGGTGCGGGCTGATCCCGTCCAAATGCACCAGATGATCGCCAACCTGGCCATGAATGCCCGTGACGCCATGTCCTCCGGCGGTACGCTCACCCTGGCGCTGTCCGGCGTGGAACTCACTGAGCACGACACCAAGCAGCAGCCCGGACTCAACCCCGGCAGGTACATCCGGCTTACCGTGACCGACACCGGCTCCGGCATGGCGCCGGAAGTGCAGGCGCGGCTCTTTGAACCTTTCTTCAGCACGCGCCAATTCGGCAAGGCCACCGGACTTGGACTGGCCATGGTCTATGGCATTGTGAGTCAAAGCGGAGGCGCTGTTTCCGTTAGCAGCGTACTGGGCAAAGGCACCACCTTCACCATATTCCTGCCGCGCATGAATGATAGCGAGCAGACCGAGCCACCCGCGCGTCCTGCTTTGCGCGATCTGCATGGTTCTGAAACCATTCTTCTGGTGGAAGACCAGGCCCACTTGCTTACTTTGACCGGTGAGTTCCTCACGCGCATGGGCTATCGCGTCCTGAAAGCCAAGAGCGGAGAAGAAGCCATCCGGGTGGCCGAATCATTTCATGAGCCCATTGAGCTGCTGCTCACCGATATTGTCATGCCCGGCATCAATGGCCGCCAGTTGGCCAAAACTCTTCAACCCAACCGCTCGGCCATGAAGGTGCTTTATGTGTCCGGCTACGCGGACGAAGCTTTCCGCGAGTCCGGCGTACCCGGCAAAGACGCCGCCTTCCTGGAAAAACCGTACGAACTGGAAGAGCTGGCACAGAAAATCCGGGAGTTGTTGCAAGCCTCGCCCGAAAGCATTCACTAGTCCGAAACGAATTTGCGGATTGAAGTACGCGATTTGCCCGAACCCCCTCCCAACGGCGACAATGTTCGCCATGCGCTCTCGAGTGACTCGCCCCCTACGCGCTGCCCTTGCAGCCGGCATCTTCCTGCTTTTTTCCACAGCTTCGCAGAGTGATACGCGTCCTCTGCCGGAAGACCGCGGCGCGCTCCACCTGTATCAACTGCTCACCAAACTCAAGACCACCGCGCGGTTCATGCAGGTTGTCGCCCACCCGGACGACGAAGATGGCGGCATGATGACCATGGAAGCCCGCGGCAAGGGCGTAAGCGTATTGCTGTTCACCGTTACGCGCGGTGAAGGTGGGCAGAACAAGTTTGGTGCGGAAAGTTCCGATGAACTGGGCATCCTGCGTACGCTCGAGCTGCTGGAAGCCGACAAGTATTACGGAGTCGAACAGCGCTTCAGCCGCGTGGTGGACTTTGGTTTTTCCAAAACCGCCGAAGAAACGTTCAACAAGTGGCACGGACATGACGTTGCTCTGGGCGATCTGGTGCGAGCCATTCGCATCTACCGTCCGGATGTGTTGACCAGCCGCTTCAGCGGCACCACGCGCGACGGCCACGGCAACCACGAAGCTTCCGGAGTGCTCACGCGTGAAGCCTTCCGCGCCGCCGGCGATCCCAACAAATTTCCTGAACAGATCAAGGAAGGCTTGCTGCCATGGCAGCCGAAAAAGCTGTACCTGGGCAATCCGCCGCGCATGTTCTCCGGCCAGACAGTGGCGGATGAAGACTTCACCGTGAAACTCGACGTGGGCGAATACTCGCCGCTTCTCGGCATGGCTTACGGACAGTTTGGTCTTGAAGGCCTGGCCCACCAGACGTCACAAGGGACGGGTGGCATCCGCGTTGCTCCTGGCCATCGCTATACGTATTACAAGTTGATGGACTCGACTTTACCTCGGGACAAACCCGTCGGCCACGAAGCCGACTTTTTTGAAGGCATCGATACGTCGCTCGTCGGACTCGCGGCGCGTTTGGGAGCGGAAGAGGCGAAAGTTCCTTTCCTGCGGCCGGCGCTTGAATCGTTGCAGAAGCATGTGGATGAAGCCAGCAAGCTATTTTCGGTTCAAGATCTGTCGGCGTGCGCACCACACCTGCTCGCCGGGCGCGAAGATGCGGAGCGCTTACTCCATCAGATTCAAGATTCGTCACTCTCCTCCGCCGCGAAATCCGAATTACTTCCGTCGTTGCGCGCCAAGGTGGAGCAATTCCAAGACGCCGCCAATGAATCTCTGGGAATCTACTTTGAAGTCACCGTGGACCCGCCTGGGCCGCCGCCTGGGCCGTCCTACTTTCCGCGTATGGAGCAAACGATGAGCCTGGCCGTACCGGGGCAGATTTTTACCGTCACGACCCGCCTCTATAATCGCGGTAAAACCACTTTGTTTCCGAGCGGATTTGCGGTGATAGCGCCCGATAACTGGAAGATCGAACACGTCGCGTCTCCCGTGAGCCCTTACGGTCCTTTGGATCCGGGCAATGTTTCTGCCACTCAGTTCAAACTGACGGTTCCCGAAGACTCTAAGTACACCCGGCCTTACTTTACGCGTGGCAATCCTGAAACTGAGACGACCTATTCCATCGGCGACCCCAAATCGCTAACCCTCCCCTGGTCACCTTACCCTGTCCGCGCGTACGCAAGGTTCAAAACGGCAAAGGACGCCGATGAAGCCGAAGCTGCGGGCGTGGCCAAGATCAAATTCGTTGATCCCACGCTTGGGCAGTCGGAACGTCCGCTGGCGGTCGGTCCGCCGATTTCCGTTCTACTCAATTCTCCCGTCGCCGTTGCGCAAGTTGGAGGCGCAGGCAAGGCTCAGATTGACGTCAGCGTGCGCAGCAACATGCAAACGCCGGTCCATGCCAAGCTGCATCTGGACACGCCGCCCGGATGGAAAGTGGAACCTGAATCCATCAACGTGGATCTCGATCACGATGGCGACACCAACAACTCCAGCTTCCAGGTCACGCCGCAGAACCTGAAAGAAGGCGCTTACCGGGTCACCGCCAAAGCCGACTACAACGGCAAGCAATACGCGGAAGGCTTCAAGATCATCACCCGGCCCGATCTCGATTCCTACTACGCGTACCGTCCGGCCACGGAAAACGTACAGGCCGTGGACGTGAAGCTGCCCGCGAAACTCAACGTCGGCTACATTGCCGGCGCGGGCGACGAGATTCCCACCATCCTCAGGAACGTGGGCCTGCACATCACCACCATTACGCCGCAGGAGTTGGCGTCCGGTGACCTCAGCCGCTATGACACGATTCTGATGGGCATTCGCGCCTACGATGTGCGGCTGGATGTGCGCGAACATAACCGCCGCCTGCTGGAATACGTGAACCAGGGCGGAACGCTCATCGTTCAATACAACCAGAGCACGAATCTATTCAACGAAGGCCACTACACGCCGTATCCCGCCACGGAAGCCAACGTGCGCGTGACCGTGGAAGAGCAGCCGGTGGAGATTCTTGCGCCGGACGAAAAGATCTTTTCTTATCCCAACAAAATCACGGCCAAGGATTTTGATGGCTGGGTGCAAGAGCGCGGCCTCTATTTCATGTCGCAATGGGACCCGCAGTTCAAACCACTGTTGGCTTGCAACGATCCCGGCGAGCCCTCGCAAAAAGGAGGCATGCTCATGGCCCACTACGGCAAAGGGACGTACATCTTTTCCGGCTACGCCTTTTCCCGTCAGCTGCCGGCCGGAGTTCCCGGCGCTGTCCGCTTGATGGTGAACATACTGAGCGCGGGACACTAGGAATCGTATATGCACGTTTTCGCAATTGCTTTGCTACCGGATTCCGTGGTACCGTCCGGAGGGGGCAGCGCCGAATGACGAAAAACAACGCAAATCATGCCGCCAGAGAACCGTTGCGACCTCTCAGCTTGGCTTTGGCTTGGACGGCCCAAGCTCCGTGCAAGCTCCGTCCAAGGTCGGCCCAAGCGCCGTGCAAGGGCCGTGCAAGGGTCGATTATTGAAAGCCCTTTTGTTTGCAACAAATGTTCAAAAAAGGCCGGGTAGGTAAGGAAAAACCGAGGAGAGCAACGGGAACCAAGCTTTCCGGCTACACGTTTTGGTAGATGGTAAACATGCAGATGCGTAACCGCAGCGGCTAAAGCCGGAACACGGGCGAGCTACAACGCAGGCATAAATGCCTGCTCCACCCCGTACTAGCCAACAACAATAACTAGCCAACCAACAACAAAACGTTCTCCAGGCCTGAGTTTTGCTCTAAAACTACTGAGGTTGCTCTAAAACTAATTGACGGAAGCATGATCCCAACAACCCCACAACCCACCGATTCCGCCGCGCCCCACCTGGCCCGCGAAGTCGGCTTGCTGGAAGCCACGGCGCTGAACATGATTGACATGATCGGCGTGGGGCCGTTCATCACCATGCCGCTGATCGTCCACGCCATGGGCGGACCGCAAGCCATGCTGGGCTGGATATTGGGCGCGTTCTTTGCCATGTGTGACGGACAGGTGTGGGCCGAGCTCGGCGCGTCCATGCCGGAAGCCGGCGGGTCTTACGCTTACCTTAAACAAAGTTTCGGGGCGCAAAAACTTGGCCGCATGATTTCGTTCTTGTTCGTATGGCAGTTGATCTTCAGCGCTCCGCTCTCCATCGCCTCGGGATGCCTCGGTGTTGCGCAGTACGCCAGCTATCTCTGGCCGTCATTGGCGACAACGCACTTTAACCATCCGCTTTCCTTGATGCTGCCGCTGGTCGGCAAATTTGAAGTGCGCGTGCTGATCACCAACGGGACACTCGTGGCCATGGGCGTCTGCGCGCTCGCCGTGCTGCTGCTCTACCGGCGCATCAGCGTTATCGGACGGCTCTCAAAATATCTTTGGGTCGGCGTGATCGGCACCATGCTGTGGGTGATCTTCGCCGGACTCACCCACTTCAACGCCGCGCAGGCTTTCAGCTTTCCGCCGGACGCCTTCCATTTTTCCACCGGCTTCATGACCGGGCTGGGTTCAGCCATGTTGATCGCCTATTACGATTATTGGGGCTACTACAACGTGTGTTTTCTCGGCGCGGAAATTCGCCAGCCGGAACGCAACATTCCCCGCGCGATCTTGTGGTCCATCGCGCTGGTCAGCGTGTTGTACCTGGTGATGAACACCAGCATGCTCGGCGTTGTCCCCTGGCAGGAGATGGACCACGCGGCCGCTTCCGGCGCGCAAAGCTTTGTCGCATCCACAGTGTTGCAGCGGACTACCGGAGCGTGGGCCGGCAAGACCGTCGCCGTACTGATCATGTGGGTGGCGTTCGCATCGGTGTTTTCTCTGCTGCTCGGCTACTCGCGCGTGCCCTACGCCGCCGCC
>JANXPR010000431.1 GCA_025357215.1 Acidobacteriaceae bacterium
GGCGGCGGCGGATGGTGTTGTTGAGGCTGCTGAAGGGGTAATAGCGGACTTCAAATTCCGGTAGTGGAGTGCGCGGACAGACTTCAGCAAAAACCTGTTCAAACATGGCGGCCAGTTTGGGATTCATAGAGCTTCTGTTCGCATGATGCTGCTTGATAGCCGATGGAAGAGTATCTGATTGTTGCTCAGGCGCCGTCATGTTGGTTGAACTGTTACTTCTTCTTGTCCGCGGATGAGTCTTTTATCTTTTCCGAGTATTCCTTCGCGATATCCTGGCTGGACTTTACCGCGTCTTGCGAATCCTGCAACACGAACTTGTATTCGTTAGCTTCGGGGTTGTCGCCTGAATCGTTTTCGCCGGAACGTTTCAATCCCCGCAAGCGCCCGGTAAGACGGTCGGTGGCCAGAATGACTTCTTTCAGTCCTTTGCGAAACTGTTTAATCCCGTCCGCGGTAGTGGGCTCTCCGGCATAGTTATCCATGTTGCTGTTGAGCTCGTCAATGATTGCGGTAAAGTCCACCAGGAGATCGTGGATCTTTTTTCCGCGCCCGGCAGTCTGCTTGGGGTCGATGCGCATCTGGTCAATGGAATCAAGGCGCGCTTCAGCGAACTTGACGAACAATTTCAGGCGGGCATAAGGCTCCATGCGGACTTCGCGAAGCTGGTCGGTTTCGGCCTCAGTCAGCGGATCGCGCTTGCGTTCGGCGCCGGCGGTAGAGACGAGCAGCAGGAGCAGGGCGACGAGAAAGGGAGTCCTCATTTTGGGTCTTCTTTCTTGCTGTCTTCTTTCTTGCTATCTTCCTTCTTTACGCCTTCTTTTTTCGGTTCGTCTTTTTTTTGCTCGTCCTTCTTGGTTTCAGTTTTCCTGGGCTCGTCCTTCTTACCTTCGTCTTTTCCCCCTTCGTCTTTCTTCTTGGGCGCGAACATGGTGTCCAGCAGGTCCTGTCGTTCGGCGGAAAGCTGTTTTTCGGCGACGTCAATTGGAGGACGGTCGTCGGCCAGCAGGGAACGCTTCAAATTCTCCAGATGGCGCTGGGTCTGGCGCAGATGGATTTCAACTTCCTTCATCTTGCTGTGCGTATTCAGTGCGATGTCATGCGCCTTGGCCGCGTATTCCAGAAGCTCTTTCACGGTGGCCTGGCCCTGGGCTGGGTCATTCCGGGAAAAGTGATCCGCGGCCTGCGCGACCATGTGTTCGGCAAGTTCAGAATAGAGCTTGGCCTGCTGACCTCCGTTGGCGGAGGCGGCTTCCTGCTTCAACTGGTCAACGGTTTTCTGCCCGTGGCCAGCCAGAGTGACGGCGAGTAAGAAAACCAGAGCGGAATAGATTCGCGGGTTCATGGAAGATTATTTGGCTAACCACATTATCGCAGCAAAGCCGCCTTTTTTATTGCCACCTGTTGATTGCGTCCCTTTATCGAGGCCTTTCTATCGAGTGGCTTCTACTGGGGTTCGATGGCCTTTAAACGATGCCGCGCCTGAAATTCCTGGTCAGGAAATTTTCCCCCGGCTACTTCAAGAAAGCGGTGATAGTTTTCCGCCGCCGGTTTGTACGCCCGCAGATTGTCGTACGAAGTGGCGCGCAGGAAAAAAGTGCGCGGCGTGTCGGGAAGAAACTTGGTGCGCGCTTCAAGCACTCGAATGGTCAGCTCGTAATGCTTGTTTTCGTAAGCGGCGTCAGCCAGGTAGCTGTAAGCGTCCGGAATGTCGGATTTCAACTGCAATGCCTTGATCAATTCCGTTTCAGCGGCAGCGTAATTGTGCTGGTAGAGCAAAGAGATGCCCAGCGACAAACGAAGCTGCGGATCCTGAGGGTTCTTTTCGACCAGCGGATGAAGCGTTGCTTCCGCTTCTTTGTATCGCTTGGATGAAATGTAGAGATCGGCCAGTTCGCGGGCAATTTCCGGCGGAACCGGCGGGGCAACGGATTGCAGAGCTGTAATGGCGGCGTCCGTTTTACCTTGCGAAGCGAGCAGGCGCGCGTATTGCACGCTGGCGTTTGCGTCCTGAGGATTCTGCGCGGTGTATTTCTGGAGCCAGTGTTCGGCGTCAGCATAGCGCTTTTGTACGGCGAGAAGGTTGATCAGCCCAGCCATTCCGGCGGAGTCCCCGGCTTCAGCGGATTTTTGTAGATGAGCTTCTGCGCCGGCGAGGTCGCCAGCTTTTTGCAGTTGCAGTCCGGCCTTGGCAAGAAGTTCAGGACCGCCGGCATGGAGCTCCGAGGCTTTGTCGTAAGCGGCAGCCGCGCTTTGCGGATCAGTATTGACGGCTTCTGTTGCTTCAGCCAGCGCCAGCCATGCGCGACCTTTTGCCGCGGACACATTTGCAGCGGAGCCACTCGGGATGAGTTCAACTGTATGCTTGAGTATGGTGACGGCGCTGGCGGGGTCGTTGGCGCGGGCCAGCACTAGTCCGAGATTCAGGCTGGCTTCAAACCACTTGGGCGAGAGGTCCACGGCTTTCTTGTATGCGGCGGCGGCGTCAGTCAGTTTGTCGAGGTGACTTTGCGCGAATCCCAGGTCAAACCATGCCTGTGGATTCTTTGCGTCTTCAGTGACTGCAACTTTGAGCTTTTCTTCAGCAGGAGCGAATTGCCGGCTTTGGAGCAGGGTCTCCGCTTCCAGCAAGAGATTTGCGGCGCGGGACGGCGTGGGCGTTGGTGTTGCTGTGGGCGAAGTGTGTTTGTGCGGAGCCGGAGTTTGTGCGGCAAGCGCCGGCCAGATGATCCAAGCCAGCAGCACAGCGCGAATAACGATGAATCTATTTGTGACCATTGGAGTGCGCGGTGTCTTCACGCAGGACACGAGCCAGCCATTTTCCAGTGTGCGACTTGTTAGACTTCGCCACAACTTCGGGCGGTCCGGTGACGACGATTTCGCCGCCGCGCTGTCCGCCTTCGGGGCCGAGGTCTATTAGCCAATCCGCAGTCTTAATGACATCCATATTATGTTCTATGACCAACACTGAGCCGCCAGCGTCAATCAGTTTTCGGAAAGCAGAGAGCAGTTTGCTGACATCGTCAAAATGCAGGCCGGTGGTGGGCTCGTCAAAGATATAGAGCGTTCCTTTGCCGGCGCGCGCCAGTTTGCGTTGCTCACGTTGCTCGTCCGTCTCGGGCCCGGCCAGTGGTGTGCGCGGCTTGCCCGTGGGAGTAAGATGCGCGGCCAGCTTCATGCGTTGCGCTTCGCCACCACTTAACGTGGTCGCGGATTGGCCCAGGCGCAGATACCCGAGCCCGACTTCATCGAGCACGCGAAGCTTGTCAGTGATTTTGGGATGTCCGGAGAAGAACTGCATGGCCTCACGGATGGTGAGGTTCAGCACTTCATGAATGTTCTTGCCTTTGTAGCGAATCTCCAGCACGCCGGGCATGTAACGCGCACCTTTGCAGTCTTCGCAAATCAGTTCAACGTCGGCCAGAAATTGCATTTCCACCGTGACGGTGCCATCGCCCTGGCAGGTTTCGCAACGTCCACCGGGGATGTTGAACGAGAAGTGGCCAGCGGTGTATCCGCGCTTGGTAGCTTCAGGGACGGACGCAAAAACTTCGCGGATCACATCAAATGCTTTGATATAAGTGACAGGATTTGATCTGGGTGTCCTTCCAATCGGACTTTGATCCACTAAGACGATATCGGCCACAAACTGGCCACCGCTTACGCTTTTGAATCCGCTGGCCGCGGGACCTGCGCCTGCCGTGATGCCTTTTTCGGCGGCCATGGCTTCATAGATCACGTTGTGCACCAGCGTGGATTTTCCCGATCCCGAAACTCCCGTGACGGCGACGAGCATGCCCAGCGGAATATCCACGCTGATGTTTTTCAGGTTATGAGCGCGCGCGCCTTCCACGCGCAGCGTGGGAACTCCGGGCGTGCGGCGGTTCTGCGGAATCTGTATGCGCAACTCGTGGCTCAGGTAACGTCCGGTGAGCGAAGCGGGAAGTTTCTTCAACCCTTCATACGGAGCCGAGGCCACCAAGCGTCCGCCATTTTCTCCGGCGCCGGGACCGAGGTCCAGAATATGATCGGAAGCTCGCATCACGTCGGGGTCATGTTCCACGACGAGGATCGTGTTCCCCAGATTTCGCAACTCGTGCAGAATGTGGATGAGCCGTTCTGTATCGCGACTGTGCAGTCCGATGGAAGGTTCATCGAGCACATAGAGAGCTCCGACGAGCCGCGATCCCAGTGACGTTGCCAGCTGAATGCGCTGAGCTTCACCGCCGGAAAGGGTGGAAGACAGGCGATCGAGTGTTAGGTATTCCAGGCCAACGTCATTCAGGAACTTGAGCCGCTCCTGAAGCTGTTCCAGGATTTTCCCTGCAATTTCAGTCTTTTCCCGGGAAAGCTTCAAGTTTCCAAAGAACTTTGCGGACTGCTCCACGGTTAGAGCTGTAGCTTCGCGAATGTTCTTACCTTCAACCTTTACTTGAAGAGCCTCTTGGCGCAAGCGTCCGCCGCCGCACTCCGAACACTGCGCGTACCCGCGATACCGGCTCAGGAAAACGCGCACATGCAGCTTGTATTTCTTGCGCTCAAGGTAGGCAAAAAAGCCGGTGATGCCGGGAAACTTGCCTTCGCCTTCCATCACTATCTGCTGCTGTTCCGGATCGAGATCAGCCCACGCCACGTCCATGGGAATTTCGTTTTGCTTGGCGAATTTTCTCAACTCCGATTGGATCGCGCGGTACTTGGGCTTGGTCCAGGGTTCAATGGCGCCGTCGTT
>JANXPR010000447.1 GCA_025357215.1 Acidobacteriaceae bacterium
CTGGCATTCTTCGCACTCTTGTCTTCAGCGACAGCGCAAAAATCCGAACCAACTTCACCTGCAGGAGCACCAGCCCAAGCACAAGCTCCGCAGCCTGCCGAGATTGACGCGGCCATCCAGGCAGAAGCCGCCAAGACAGCACAAGCCACCATTAACTGGGACAAATCAAGCACACCCGGAACCAAAGCGCATCTGGAACTGATCAAGAAAGGCCTGGTCAGCGGCAAGAATGCGGTGGACTACCGGCTAAAGGTAGAAGGAGCGGCACGCGACAAACGTTACAAGTTGTTCGTGTGGCCAGTGACGGTCCGCAGCCCGATTCAGATGATGGACGGCCTGGCCGTGGGCACTGACGGTACGGTAATGTGTCCGGCAGATTCCAAGGGCACATGCACACAACGTTTTAAAGGCACTGAAGTCCACCTGACTTACGCACCGGAAATTGGCGAGATTTTCCGGCAAGCATTGATCTCTGAGGACGACCAGTCCCGTGTTTTCTTTTCCGTGGTCCCTTCACCCATTACGGAAACGAATAAAACCTGCAGCCTGGAAGCGATCCGGCTGAGCCCGTCGTTTGAACTTGCGTTGATCCGCGGGAAAGGATTTAAGCCCGGCGAAGACCTAAACGTACACACACAGTCTTATCAGGACGTGCACAACCAGCCGGCGAAAGCTGACGCTCAAGGCGAATTCTTTTTGTCCATTACGCCCGCGGTCAAAGGACGGACAAACGGAATCATTGAGATCACAGCCAAGAGCGCAAGCTGCTCGCCTTCAATTTCGTTTAACTGGGGGCTGTGAGACTCCGTTGAGCGATTTGATTTGCGGGCTAAAGCAGGCATGAATGCCTGCCACCCGGTAGCGGCCAAATTTCAAGGTGCGATGCCTTTCGTTTGGGGCCAATTCCTAGCGCCCCAACTTTTCCAGTTCTTCCGCCGCGGATTCAATCGCCGCGGCATAGTCCTGTAGAGCTTGCGCCACGCGGACCACTTCTTTCTCCGCTTCCTGGTAACGCTTTTCTTCAATACCTTCGCGAACACCGGGGAGAGTCTTGGCTCCATAGCCGGTGTAGAAGCCCGGAGCGTAGATCAAGTGCTGGTACCAAGGACGGCGCGGCAAACCACCGGGGTTGGTGAGCTTGCGCTCGGCCTGCAACAGCTTGTCATTAATGCTCTGTAGTGCGGATGCCGATCCGCCGCTTCCAGCGTGGAAGGCCTTCACCGCTTTTGAATAATGCTCAGCGCTACGGTCGAGAGCGGACTGAGCGTTATCGAGCGGCGCAAAGTTGATGAACGGAGGTATTTCATCCTTGGGCGGCGCAACGGTAGGCCGACGAGGATCAGACGTGAGGTTGAACGTGCCCTCGTCCAGGTTCTGGTTGCGGTCGCGAATCTCTTCCTGGCGGGTCTTCAGCAAGGCCTTGAGTTCGTCATTGTATTTATGGATGGTGTCAGCAAAGTCGCCGAACTCATAGGGCAACAAGTCAGCATCGGCAAAGCGCAGCACCATGGTGCCCACGGTCTGCGCCAAGGCGCGGCCGTAAATAAAATCACCGTCAGAGAAATGCGTGAACCAGTAAAAGTCGTCGTAGATGGAGTGGTAAATGCCGCCGTCATCTTCGCCGCCAAATCCGATGTTGAGTGACGCGACGCCCAGGTGATCAATGAACGCAGTGTAGTCACTGCCTGAACCGAGCGCGCCGATGCGCAAATCAGGGCGGCTGCGAGCTTCCTTACGGTCTTCTGGCCGGCCGCGGAGAAGAAGTCCGGCCTGCCCGCGCTTCCACACGGAAACCTTTTTTTCCGGGTCCGTGATGTCACGCGACACGCCGTTGACAAATTTTTCCAGCGAGTGCGAGCCTTCCGCAAACAGGTAGCCGCGACCGTTGCCGTCAGTATTGATATACAAAGCCGCGTGCTTCTTGAGTTCGTCGCCGTGGTATTCGGCCCATTCAGTGGAGCCCAGGAGCATGGGCTCTTCGCCGTCCCACGCGCAATAGATGATGGTGCGTTTAGGCTTCCAACCTTCCTTGAGCAATTCGCCCAGGGCGCGCGCTTCTTCCAGTAAAGCGATCTGGCCGGAGATGGGATCTTCCGCGCCGTTGACCCATGCGTCATGATGGTTGCCGCGAACGATCCACTGGTCGGGCGATTCGGAGCCGGGAATTTTGGCGATGATGTCGTAGACCGGCTTGATGTCCCAATTAAATTGGAGCTTCAAATGCACTTTCGCCGGGCCCGGACCAACATGGTAGGCCTGCCCGAGCGCGCCGCGGAACCCTTGCGGAGCCATGGGCCCCTTGAGCGCCGCCAACAGCGGACGCGCGTCACCATAAGAAATAGGAAGCGTGGGAATTTTGGTGAGCGTGGTGATGTCTTTGAGCGCGAGCCGCTTCACGTCCCCTTTGGCGCCGACGCCGGGCGTGGTGGGATCGCCGGGATACAGCGGCATATCCATTACGCTGCCACGCTGCACGCCGTTTTCATTGCGCATGGGGCCTTCTGGGAAAACGTCATCTTCAAAGTAGCCGTCGTCGCGCGGATCAGAATAAATGATGCAACCGATGGCGCCGTGCTCAGCCGCAACTTTGGGCTTGATGCCTCGCCAGGAGTTTCCATAACGCGCTATGACAATCTTCCCTTTCACCGAAACGCCCAGGCGATCGAGCTCTTCGTAATCGCGAGGAAGGCCGTAGTTCACGTATACCAATTCGGCGGTCACGTCACCGTCAATGGAGTAAGCGTTGTATGTGGGAAGCTGTTCGCTCTGCTGGTTGGAAGTTGGATCGATGGCGACCGGCGGTTCCTGTAATTTGGCGACATATTTCGTGGGGCCGATGAGTTCCAGCACGCGCTCTTTCGGGGTGGGGAACAAAACGTCAAAGGTTTCAATCTCCGCGTTAAGGCCATAAGACTTGAATTGCGCAAGAATCCACTCGGCATTCTGCTTGTCATACGGCGATCCCACGTGGTGCGGACGCGCGCTCAAGCGCTGCATGGCGTCACGCATGATTTTGGGATCGGGCATGGCGCGAAACTTGGTTTCCAAATCGCGCTCCACCTTGCTGCTGGCCGAGGTGAAGCCATAGAGCGGATCGTCTTGCACATTGGCGGCGGAAAGCGGAAGCAGAGCGATCAGGCAGAGCAGAATGGCGGAGATAGTGCGTTTCATAGGCTGTGGGTCCTTGTAATTCAAATTACTGGAATGCAGTGCGCTGGTTCAGTTACGACCGGATTGCTTATGGTTAGACGCGCGAGTTGTCCGGTCGCCAACTGGTGACGGCTTTCTTGATGTCCTTGCGAGTAAGCTTTTCATCCAGTGCGCGTTGCGTGAGGGCCGGCAATTCAGCGTCACTGGCGAAACGGAGTCCGACGAACTGGTCATCTGTAACCTCGCCGATGCGGGCGCGCAACGGTTCGGGCAAAATGGCCTGCATGCGTACGCGCTCTTCAATGCGGATGATGCGGTCCTGGAGATGCGTGGCGTAACTGCGCGTTCGGCCGGCAAAAAGAAACAGCGCAATAGACGTTAACATGAGCCACGCGCCAAGCACAGTGGGCGTCCGAAACAACTGGACGATGATGACGATCACGTTGATCAGCAGGACGGGAAGCACAAAAAAATGAAATGACGGATCGAACTTAGCGTGGCTGGCGAATGACTGCGACTGATTATCCAAGGATGGCCTCCGGGGAAGTTTCTTAAGAACAAAATTTAACGCATTCCTGTGAGACCAAGAAAGTAACACAAACGCGGGATTGTCGCTGCGGTCCACGGATGCACAGCGGCGGGAACCAAGCACATTGTCATGCGCAGGCCGCTGGCATCGCTTAGAATGACCGCCGGAGATTGCAGTCCCACAGCCCATGTCCAAGTACATTGCAGCTCTTGATCAGGGCACCACCAGCACGCGGTTCATGGTGTTTGACCGCGCCGGCAAAACGGTTTGCAGCGCGCAGCGCGAACATGAACAAATCTATCCCCAGCCGGGATGGGTGGAACACAACGCGGAAGAGATCTGGCAGCGTACGCAGCAAGTCATGGCGGAAGCCATGCAGCTTGGCGGATTGCAGGCGGCCGAGATTGCAGCCATTGGCATCACCAATCAACGCGAGACCACCGTTCTGTGGGAACGCGCAACAGGCAAGCCGGCGGCGAATGCCATCGTATGGCAGGACATGCGCGTGGCAGGCGAGGTGGCGAGGCTATCGAACGAAATAGGCGATGAGTTTTTCAAGTCCCGCACCGGTTTGCCGATCTCCACGTATTTCAGCGGGCTGAAAATCCGGTGGTTGTTGGAGAACATTCCCGGGTTGCGGCGCCGAGCTGAAGCCGGCGAAATACTTTTCGGCAACATCGATACGTTTCTGCTTTGGAATCTAACCCGCGGCGTGCACGCAACGGACGTAACCAACGCGAGCCGCACGCAACTGATGAACCTGCATACGCTCGGATGGGACGCAGAGTTGCTACGAGCTTTACAAATCCCGGAACAAATCCTACCGCGCATTGCTTCCAGCAGCGAAGTCTATGGTCACGTGAAAGAAGGTCCGCTGGCGGGAGTGGCCGTGGCCGGAATCCTGGGTGACCAGCAAGCGGCACTCGTGGGTCAAACGTGTTTCGCGCGCGGCGAAGCAAAGAACACTTACGGCACTGGATGCTTTCTGCTGATGAACACCGGCGAGAAGCCGGTCGCGTCAAAACATGGACTGCTGACGACGGTCGCGTACAAACTGGGCAGCGCCCCGGCGGTCTACGCGCTGGAAGGCAGCGTGGCCATTGCTGGAGCGCTCGTCCAATGGCTGCGGGACAACCTGAGCATGTTCGCCAGCAGCGCGGAGATTGAGGCCCTGGCGCGATCGGTGACGGACAACGGCGGCGTGTACCTGGTTCCGGCATTTTCCGGACTGTTTGCTCCGTATTGGAACAGCGGAGCACGCGGCATCATGGCCGGACTCACACGCTACGTCACGAAAGCGCACCTTGCGCGCGCCGCGCTGGAAGCCGTTGCGTTCCAGACGCGCGACGTGGTGGAGGCGATGGAGAATGACTCGGGCATCCCGCTGGAAGTTTTGCGGGTGGATGGGGGCATGGTGGTGAACAATCTGCTGATGCAGTTTCAGGCGGACATGCTGGACCGTCCCGTGGTGCGGCCGGCGGTGAAAGAAACGACGGCGCTGGGCGCAGCGTACGCCGCGGGACTGGCAGTGGGATTCTTCAAAAGCACCAACGAACTGCGATCCGCATGGGCGGCTGAACATACATGGAAGCCAGCGCTGGAGGCGGGACGTCGCGACCACATGTACCAGATGTGGAAGAAAGCGGTAAGCAGAGCGGTGGATTGGGAATGAGTGAGGGGAATTGCCAGGATTGCCAAGAGTGCCAAAATCGCCGAAATTGTCAGAATTGAAGATTGGCGTCTGGACGGCCCGAGGAAACTCATGCCCTGTTACGTAATCTCCCTCAAAATGAAATCGCAAGCCGTGCCTCGCGCGGGCCTTCGGCAGAGCGGAAAATTCAGCACACCTTTGGACTGAAGTCCAAAGGTGTGGTGGAAGGGAGGAACCTGTCAACCGTGCAACAAAACTTTGCGTTTCCCAACCGGATCAAGGAAAAACGGAAGCAGGTGGAAACGGCTGGTCGGATTCCCATAAGCCTTCTTCGGTCTTCGAGTATCGAACCCACTGCTTTCCGTCATGTTGGTACCGGGAAAAACTAATTGCGAAAGTAGTACCTCCCGGGGGCTGAGGCCACTTAATATGACAACTCACACTAAGAATTGTAGTTCCCGCATGCAGTGATACAAGTTTCCATTCTCGCTTTAGTGCCCGCATTAGTCGAATCGGTTCTCGCTGTTTGGAGGTGTCGTCCAACGCCTCAATGATCCGTAATGCTCCGCCAGCAATCTCGACTAAGGATGTGGCTGGTCCGGCATAAGATCCCATGCCAATGCTGTAATCGACAGCTAATAGGAACGTAGGGAATTTGTTGGGATAAAGAAATATCCTTTCGCATTTTGCCAGAGGCCGTTCAAAAGACATTTTCTCGAGCACGGTCCCATTTTCATCGACTACGCGGATCATGGCCGGTTGTGGCGGACGATCTTTGAATCTTTGCCAATAAAAGTGATTGGTTGGGAGCGAATCGACCGCCGCACCGTTCCACAGTATTGAGCGAAGAGATTCGTCTAGCCTGGAATCCTGTAAGAGTTCAAGTCGGCCATCCACTCCATTTAGAGATTTCAGCAAATCGAAACTCTGATAAACCGAATAGGAATCCGCAGACGGGCCGTGGATGCTGTGCGCACCTATTGGCCGTTCTATCAATGCACTTATTGCTTCTGTCAAGGGTGATTCGATAACGATGTTTTTGTTTCCCAAGAACGTCTGTAAGGGCGGTGTGACAGCTTACGGCAATCTTTGAAGCCATGGACTCGAAAAACCGCACCGACTCCTCGAAATATTCAGGCCCCACGATGATTGAATCCAGATGTACTCGGCCTGTAGTCGTGTGGCCTGCCGGTTGCGCCCTCATATTTCTTATGGTGTATACACCGCCATGGTGCACGAGCATATTTCTTACGCTCAAAAACATGTCGTACGCTTGGATTTCATCTGAACTAAAAGGAGTAACACCCATGAGGTCAAGGTAGAGATTGTTTACTGTTCTCGCCGAGCCAAAATCATATTTCTCGGACAAGAGGAACCCGAGTCGATATGTAATACCATCAAGAACGGCAAGCAAATCCTCCAGTGGAATCGTTGTGTCGCTGCGAGACGCAGAAAAACGCTGAAGTAAGGCTGGATGAATATTTACAACAGCCGCGAATTGGTTCTTGCAGAATGCTTCAAACTGAGCAGTGATGCCAATCAACGCCAGTTCGGCTACTTTTCGTGCATGGCCAATTTGCTGCTCGGAAGTCGAAATCACCAGGGTCCGAAGATCGAGCACGTCCAAGCCGAATGACGTAAGCGGAGGCACACCTCCAACGAAAAACTCAGTCCAAGTTGCAAAATCAGGCTTCACGCTCTGCTGCATTCATCAATCATAACGTTGTCCGGCAGTAAGCGTTCGAAAATGAACACCTCCTTGACTTTGCGTTGTCAAGATGACCTTTTTCGTGCTTTATTCGCTCGATAAAATGCGCTATGATTGGGCACCCTGAGGGGTGTAATGATCAAGATCTTTGAAAATCAAGCAGCTAGTGGCAATCGGCTGATAGCCCAAGCCCAAAAAACAACACCACGACCCTCAGCCGACTGGGCTTGGGCTTGGACGGCCCAAGCGCCGTCCAAGCTCCGTGCAAGGTCCGTGCTTGGGCCGTCCAAGGGGCAATTTCAAAAAGCCCTTTGTTTGCAACAAAAAGCAGAAAATGACGGGGGTGGGGGCAGAAAGATCGTGCGATGAGCGAACACCGCCGGGGGTGGCGGCGCCACACAAGCATCGTTGGGATGAGTTGCGTAAGTGCTTTAGATCTTGGGATGACCAGGGGGAAGGATTCGCAATTTGCCGGACTCGGCAGCGACGCGCCAAGCCGCACAGGCAGGAGTGCCTGTGCCACACAATCGCTCGCTTCTACTTCACCGCCCTCATCAGCAGCTGTTGACTGGAGCAATCGTGCAGGCTCTGGGTGCAAGCCTGGTACTGAAGATCTTTCGACAAGCAGGCTTCCAGATTTACCAGTTCTCCGGCGTGACAGGACAGACGGAAAGCGTTCGCGGGTGCGCCATTAGCGTCAGCAAAGGATTTTTCAATCTGCTTTACGGGAAGAGTGGACGAGTTGTTCAGGCTACGGAATTGGTCCGGGACTTTGATGGCCTTGTAGGCCTGTTCCATTTTGCTGAAGTATTCGTCGGCGGAGAGTCCGCTGCAACTGCCGTGCGTGGACCATTCGTGCTGCACCATGCCGCGGTCAGGAAAATATTCAAGCATACGGCGCGTGGTCTCCGCGGAAACCGGGCTTACATCCGTGCAACTGAGCGGCGGACGGCCCGCGCTGGTCTGCGGCCACAGGCCGTGCAGGACGAATCCTACGTGCCCGCCCGCCTGGCACTCTTTGGAATGATCGGACGGATGACCGGCGCAATAGTTCGGTCCCCAGGAAAGGGAGAGCACGTAGTAATCAAATTGTCCGGCGGGCGTGTTCGTCGAGCCGGGAGATTTGTGCCGCTTGGCTACCGCGGTGAGCGCCAGAAATACACCTAGAACCAACAGAAATGAAAAATGAGTCCGTTTGAACACTTCAGAATCCTCCACACTCCATCAATAAGAACCCGCGATCTTATGAATCACGGTTCGTGAAACTAATATAGACCATTCCCGCGGGCTGGCCAGCAAACGGGAGTCTAACCAAAGGCCAGGGACTTTAAGGAAAGATTAAAGATATGGAACTTGAGACCGCACAGCGGTGTCTGCAACGGAAGGCACCGCCCGGTTGAGCGCGACCGCCAAACAGGACTAGTATTTCTGTAGAGGCCCAATGAGAATCCGCACCATAGCCACGCTCGCGTTGCTGTTGCTGGCCCAGCGCTGGACGGCCACGGTTTCCGGCCGCGTACTCGATCGCGAAGGCAACCCTCTAGCCGGCGCGCAAGTAACTTACACGCATATTGGCACCATTAACTTCGGACTGTCCCATGACCATGTGGGCAAAGGTTCCCCCTCCGCTAAGATGGACAGCGGTACGGGTAAGACGTACAAACTCAAGACGGACAAGAACGGCGAGTTCATTGGGGTAGGTCTGGCCTTTGGCGTGTACCAGATAGACATAACTGACGCCGGCGGCAAACAGGTTTATTCAGGCAAGAAATCGATTGGCGACAACAACGACAAAGACATGGAGAACGTAGTCCTGATCGATTTATCGGCCATGGCGCTGCCCGGCGCCGGGGAGGCCGGGTCGGGAACGAACCTTGGTTCGGGGAAGAAAAGCAAAGCGCAACTGGAACTGATCCGCAAAGAGAATGCCAACGCCGCGCAGATCAACCGGCTCATCGTGAGCCTGCAAACGGCAACAGAAATCCGGGACTGGAAGAACGCCGCGGACGATCTGCAACAACTGATCGCGCTGGACCCCAACCGCTGGGAGTTTTATCAAAATCTGGGAACCATCCAGGCGACCGGAATGCAATACTAAAGAAGCGCAGAGACTTTTGGCAAAGGCATTGAAGTGGCCGAAAAAGTCCTGGCCAGCGCCGCGGATCCCGCCAAAGCCAAAGCCGATCTGGCCGGCATGATGACGTACCAAGGAGATTGCTTCTCACGCCTGGACAAAGTGGACGAAGCAGTGGCGGTTTACGCGCGCGCAGCAGAAATCTCTGTAGACCCGTCCGTGCCGCTTTACCGTGCATGCAGTGCGCAGGCCAATCATGCCAATCATGCGGCCGCGATTGAAGCTTGCTCCAAGGCCGTGGCCGCCGATCCAAAACAATGGCAGCCGTACCAGACTTTGGCGAGCGTATATAACAACGCGGAAAAACCGCAGGAAGCCCTGGACAGTTACGACAAAGGAATCCAGGCAGCCCGAAACATGTTGGCCGCGACTCCGGACTCTGGCCGGGAGAAAAATGGCCTGGGCCAGATGCTGAACGCGGAAGGCAACATCTACTCAAAATTGAAGCAATATGACCATGCCGAGGCAATGTTTGCCGAGTCAGCGCAGTTTTCCGCTTACGCGGCCCTGCCCTGGTTCAACTTGTGCGCCACGTACTACAACACCAATCGCATGGAAGATGCGGCGACCGCATGCAACAAAGCCATTGCCGCTGACCCCTCGATGGCGGAAGCGTATTACCTGAAAGCGTCCGCGCTGTTTGGCAAGGGGAAACTCGAAAAAGGCACATACGCGGCTCCTCCGGAGACACGCGAAGCGCTGACCAAGTATCTGGCCATGTCGCCTTACAGCATGCATGCCGCCACAGCGCGCGAGATGCTGGAAAAGCTGGATTCTGAAGTGGAAACGGTCTACAAACCCAAGAAGTAAGCCCATAGACAAGAGACGCGGCATTTTTCGCCAGCAACGGATACACTGATCGCGGCGGCCGGCGAATGGAAACTTCTCCGTCCGTGGCGCATCTAAAGGACATGTCAAATTCTGAAAGAGCAGGTCTTGAAACCGCAGGCGTTCAAATAGCAAACCTGGCCGGCGGATGCTTTTGGTGCCTGGAAGCCGTGTTTGACCGTCTGCAAGGCGTAACGTCAGTGGAGTCAGGCTACATGGGCGGACACGTGGACAAACCCACGTACCGCCAGGTGTGCGAAGGCAACACCGGACACGCGGAAATCGTCCGCGTAACGTTTGATCCGCAGAAGATTTCTTTTGCCGATTTGCTGGAAGTTTTTTTCACGGTACACGATCCCACAACTCCGAACCGTCAAGGTAACGATGTTGGCACGCAATACCGTTCGGCGATCTTCTACACGTCAGAAGCGCAACGCGCGCAGGCGGAAAAATCGATTGCGGAGTTAAATGCATCGCACACGCTGCCTGGTCCGGTGGTGACCCTGGTGGAACCGGCCAAGGAATTTTTTGTGGCCGAAGATTACCATCAGGAATACTTCGTTAACAATTCCTATCAGCCATATTGCCAGTTTGTGGTTTCACCCAAAGTAAAGAAGTTCGAAAAGAAATTTGCTGAAAAAGTAAAAGCCTAAGAACAGTGTTCTAACGATCCACTTCTAATAACCCATTTTGGCCGCACGCAGTACGCTATGCTTGCTGAGTGCGGCCTTCTCATTCCAAATCGGCAGGGCGAAAAACAGCGCAGAAGAAACCGGCAGCATCCAAGCAGTCGGCGGCGATATCTTCACTTCCAAAAAAAGACATGCAGCTTGTGC
>JANXPR010000456.1 GCA_025357215.1 Acidobacteriaceae bacterium
CCGGCTTTTTGGCCTTGGCTGATTTGGTGGGTCTGCCGGATTTGGCGAGTCTGTCGTTTCCGGAAACTTCACTGGCTTCGTCAATTTCGCCAAAGAAGACCGGCGCGACGAGCGTGATGTCCGGCAGGTGCGTTCCTCCGCAAAACGGATCGTTGAGGATGGCCACGTCACCGGGACCGAGTTTGAGCGTATCCACGGCGGCCCGAACGGACATAGGCATGGACCCGAGATGCACAGGCATGTGGTCGCCCATGGCCACTACTTCTCCGTTGCCGCTGAAGACCGCGCAGGAGTAGTCGCGGCGTTCCTTTATGTTGGGTGAGAATGCGGTGCGACGCAGGGCCGCTCCCATCTCTTCCGCAATGGAATGGAAAAGGCTTTTGAAAATTTCCAGTTCAACCGGGTCACGCATGGAGAATTAGTTTACCCGAGAAAAACATTTGCCGCAGATTTGCGCGGATAGACGCAGATCAAAAAATAGAGTTGTCCAAATGGCAGAACCCGAAAATGCGCGGGCTTGCTACTGCACCTTCAACTTTATTTCGAGTTTTCCATTTGCCTGGACGGCGACGGCTTCACCCTGCGGCAGGAAGGGTTTCAGCACGGAGGGTTTCGTCCACTCCAGGTCCCAACCATTTTCCAGCGCGAGCAGTGTGTATTTGCCGGGGACAACGCTGGCCAGGGTGAAGGCACCGTCCGTGTCGCTCTGGTCGCGACGGAAAAGCACATGGTTGTGACCGGCGTCGGCGGGCACCAACAGAATCATGGCGCCGGCAAAAGGCTTGCCGTCCTTGAGAGCAACGCCGGTGATCCGGGCCTGGCCCGCGGAAAGCGTCAAGGCAATCTTGACCGGCGCAGGGCCCTGAATGGACAGGGTGCGTCCCACGGGCTTGGCCTGGAGCGATGCAATGCTGCTGAGAAAAGCGCCCGCTGAGCCGCCGATGGAGATTTCATACGTCCCGGGCGGAACGCCGCCGGTAAACTCGGCTTCGCCTTTGGGGTTCAGGCGTTCAACAACGTTCTCGCCAGATCTCTTGTTGTGTAACTGGATGCTGATCTGATTTTGTACGGGCAATCCGGAATCGGCTTGCAGCGTGGCAGTCACGGGCACATGCAACGGGCCTTGCGAGGCCGGAAGTTCGCCACTCTGGGAAACGTCAATCTCGCGCTCGCTGCCAATTGTGGTTTGGCCGTTGCGGGGATCACGGGCTTTGACCGCGTAATGCCCGGGCGAAATTCCGGAAAGAGTCATGCCATCGTTGGTGGAGACTGTAGTCTGAGCAGGAACAAAAACGGCGGTATCGAACAGGTGTATTTCCAGAGCCGGAGCGTACTGCGCGGCTCCGGTCTCATCCATCTTGACGCGAAGATGCAGGGCTGGAACCGGCTGCAAGCTGATATCGGCAATAGATTTTTCGCCGCGGGCCAGAGTGATCTGCGTTGCGACAGAAGCGTCGGTCGCGCCGGGATAAAAGGTGATGAGATAGGCTACGTCCAAAGGCGAGGGCGTGTTTTCCGCGGATTCCTGGGGGTGCGCCCCACCGAACAAAGTGGTTACCGTAGAGCCATCCACGCGGGTAGCATGCCCGCTTACACCAGCAATTGTCCCCTGCGCGTACCAGGGCTTGGCGAACACAGCCACCAGATACTTTCCCGGCACTAAATGGCCAAACCGGAATGCGCCTTCATCATTCGTGCTGGCGCGGCTAGAGATATGGACTCCGGCTTCCCCGTTGCCGCCCACGCGGAACAAAAGGACCTGCGCGTCCGGAACGGCTTCGCCTTGTTCGTCCGTCACGTTGCCGGAGATCACCGCTTCCGGCGCAAGACGAAACAGCAGGTCGCGCGACTCGTGGCCTTCACCCACGGCGATTGAAGACGAGAACTGGTCATGCTGATCAAAGGACTGCGTGAGGTAGCCGCGACGCTGCGCCGTGAGCGTGTACTTGCCAGGGGCGAGGCGGCGAAAAAGAAAATGACCGTCTTCCGTGGTGACCACGGTAGTAAGCTCGGCGCGGTCCGTGACGGGAGCAATGGCCACGCGCGCGTGGGCCAACGGCTGGTTGTTGGTGGAATCAACCAGCGTCCCGCTGATCTGGTAAGTAGCGGCCGCGGGCTTGGCGCTTTGTTCGAGCACTGGAGCAGGGACTGGCGCTGGTGGAGCCGGCTGTTGG
>JANXPR010000515.1 GCA_025357215.1 Acidobacteriaceae bacterium
TCGGCTTTCTGGCTGTTCACCAACTCGTAGAAATCAACTTCACGCGAATTCAGCTGGAACGGCTCGCCCCGGCGGAGGACGACGACTTTGTCCACGATGTCCAGGCCGTCAATGGATTCTTCAACGATGGAGCGTAGTGGAACACGCTTGCCGCGGCGGTGAGTGAAGTCCGCGGTGAGGATCACGCGGGCCTGGGCGTCTTCAATGCGGCTACGCAGAGCCTGCACGCTGAATCCGGCGTAGACGACGGAGTGCACGGCGCCAATGCGCGCGCAAGCCAGCATGCTGACCACGCCTTCCAGCGCAAGCGGCATATAAATAATGACGCGGTCACCCTTTTTCACGCCCAAAGATTTCAGTCCGTTGGCGGTGCGGGAAACAAAATCCAGCAACTGGCCGTAGGTGATCTGGCGCTCGGAGCCGTCTTCAGCGGCCCAGATGTAGGCGACCTTATTTTTGCGTCCGTTCTTTACCTGGCGATCGAGCGCATTGTGCGTGATGTTGCACTTGCCGCCCAGAAACCATTGAAACGTGGGATACGTGGACTGAAAGACTTTGTTCCAGGGCTGAAACCATTCGAGCTCTTGGGCCACGCCGGCCCAGAAGGCGTCAGGATCTTCCACGGAGCGTTTGTATTCGCCGGGATAATCCTTGAGGCGCGCCTGGTCTTTGAGGAACTGCGGCGCAGGAAGCTCGACTTCCGCTTTTAGAAGCTGTTCGATCCCGCTTTCAGTGTGAGCGCCTGCGGCCATAACGCCTCCTTGGTGTTTCAAGCGAACTTTCCGGGCTTTCGCCGGTTAACTTCTTCCAGACAAAACCAGGCACAGGGCGTGCCGATCAGCGGAGGGACCACGAGCGACTAGTAACCGCAGTCCTTCGCTATGAGCGGGCATGATATCACTTCCGGTGACCGGACAAGATGTGATGGAGATCACAGGAGGGCGTTTGTACACAGGGGAATCCGGTTTCCGCGAAAGACCGATTTTTTGCTTGAGCTCTAGCGGTTGGCGAGAGTGGCGACATCGCCAAGACCCAGCAGGTTCTTATCGGCAGTGACTAACGTCAAGCCAAAGACTTTTGCGGTGGCAACGAGAAAGCGGTCGGCGGGGTCGGCATGAGGAAGAGCAAGTTCTTCGCTCAATCGCGCTACTTCCCACGTGAACGGAGCCTCGAGAAAGCGTGCCGTTGAAGATGTCGTCCATTCAGCGATGCTTCCGGTGATTGCGATTTTTCTCTTGCGAACCAGCACCAATGCTTCCCATACGCTGACAGGAGATAGCCATAGTTCATTGGTTTGGAGAGCAATTTCGCGCTGAACCAACTTGCCGAGGCGATGCGGCTCTCGAATCCCCCACAGCCAAATGTGAGTATCCAGAAGTAGTTTCAATCGCGGAGTACCTCCCACTCGTCTGGGTCAGTAGCTGGAGAAATGATGTCGCCGAGAATCTCCATACGGCCTTTCATGCACCCCAGCCAGCTGCCACGCTCTTTGTCGGGCGATGGTGGCACTACCTCAGCAACCGGCTTCCCGAAGCGAGTAATGCGGACGGGCTTCTTCGTTTTGCGCACCTGCTCCAGAATGGCAAGACATTTGGCTTTGAACTCGGAGATGGAGATTTCTTCCATGGTCTTCAGAGTATACCATGGTCGAAATAAATGGTCTATATGGAAATCCCACTGGCGAATAGCCTCTGACGGCGCGGAACCCGGCTTGCCACCGCTGACCCTGTCCGGGTGGTTTAGACTCACTTCCTATGCGTGTGTTGATTGCAGGCGGAGGTACGGGCGGACACGTGATCCCGGCTCTGGCCATTGCCCGGGAATTGAGGGCAAAATTTGGCGCGGAAGTGCTCTTTGTGGGTACGGACCGCGGAATTGAAAACCGGCTGGTGCCAGCGGCAGGATTCGGCCTGATGCGCGTGAAGATTGGCGCGCTGAAGAACGTAAGCATGCTTACCCGCATGCGGACCCTCTTTGATCTGCCACGAGCGATTTTGCAGGCGCGAAAAATCATTGCCGTTTTCAAGCCAGATGTGGTGGTCGGCGTGGGCGGGTATGCGTCAGGTCCGGCGATGGCCGCGGCCATCTTGGAACGCATTCCCACGCTGGCGTTTGAACCGAACTACGTGCCGGGGTTCGCCAACAAGATGGTGGGCAAGCGAGTTTCGGCGGCGGCCGTCCACTTTGAGCAGACACAGAAATATTTTCGTAACCCGCAGGTGGTAGGCGTTCCGGTAAGGCCAGAGTTTTTTGAGATTTCGCCCAAAGCTGGAATGGCTGGCCAGGATCCGGTAGCTGATCCGCCAACATTGTTGGTGTTTGGAGGGAGCCAGGGGGCGCGGGCCATTAATCAGGCGATTACGGCGGCTATTCCGGAAGTACAGCGGCAAATTCCGGGGACCATGGTGATACACCAGACGGGTGAGCCCGACTATAATGAGGTTGCCGCAGCGTACAAGAATGCTGGAGTGACGGCGGAAGTTTCGGCGTTCATCGACAACATGCCGCAAGCTTTTTCCCGCGCAGACCTGCTGGTGTGCCGGTCCGGGGCGAGCACGGTGGCGGAAATTGCGGCAGCCGGGAAACCGGCGATTTTTATTCCGCTGCCGACGGCGGCCGACGATCACCAGAGACGGAATGCGGAAGCGATTGCTGCCGGCGGAGCAGCGGTGCTGATTCCCCAAGCTGAGTTGACGCCTCAAGTTTTAGCGCAAAAGATCGTGGAGTTGTTGGGCGACAGAAATCGATTGCACGCAATGTCGGAAAAGGCCAGGGCGTTGTCCCATCAAGACGCTGCAGGTCGCGTGGCGCGGATGGTGGCGGAACTGGCGGAAGGAAGCAATTAGCAACTAGCAATTGGCAATTAGCCAAAGCTAAAGCCGAAGACACAGCGGCTAAAGCCACACTAGTCGCGATGCATGTATGGCACGGCTAAAGCCGAAACAACGAATAGCGCGGGATAGCGCGCAGCGTTAGAACCCGGACGGTTTGAGGGACCAACTCGGAGGGGCCCAGAGCAGAGCGACAATATATAACTCCGGAACGCCAGCGATATAGGAAAGAGATTTAAGGGCGAGGCCGATTAGCGCGCCGAGCCTGCTGCTTCAAGAGCCTGAACGGTGTGAACGCGAGCGCAACTCCACGGCGGTTTGAAGCGAAGCGACAAAAACAATGTTTACAAAAATACAAAGAATTCATTTCGTAGGCATCGGCGGGATCGGCATGAGCGGCATCGCCGAAGTCCTGCTGACGCTTGGGTACAAGGTTTCGGGTTCTGACCTGAAGCACTCGTCCATTACGGAGCGGCTGGCGGAACTTGGCGCCATCATCTTTATAGGTCACCAGGCGGAGAACAT
Source organism: Acidobacteriaceae bacterium (assembly GCA_025357215.1). Lineage (GTDB taxonomy): Bacteria > Acidobacteriota > Terriglobia > Terriglobales > Acidobacteriaceae > Angelobacter. Next base: position 3,357 of record JANXPR010000515.1, read on the forward strand.
TACGGGCGCGGAAGTGGTGGTGACCAGTTCGGCGATTGCCGGAGAAAATCCGGAAGTAGCGGCGGCGCACGCGCACCATATTCCGGTGATTCCCCGCGCGGAGATGCTGGCCGAGTTGATGCGCTTGAAATACGGAATCGCCATTGCCGGCATGCACGGCAAGACGACCACGACCAGCATGGTGGCGGCGGTGCTGGCGGCTGGCGGGCTCGATCCTACGGTGGTGGTCGGCGGACGCGTGGATGCACTGGGTTCCAACGCGCGTTTGGGCAAGTCGCATTACATGGTGGCGGAAGCCGATGAAAGTGACCGTTCGTTCCTGAAGCTGCTGCCGATTCTAGCTGTGGTGACGAACATCGATCGCGAGCACATGGATTGCTATCGCGACATGCAAGACGTGGAACAGACGTTCGTCGACTTTGTGGACCGTGTGCCTTTTTACGGAACGGTTCTGCTGTGCAATGACGATGACCGGCTACGCAGTCTTCTTCCGCGACTGGCGCGCCGGGCTATTACGTATGGGCAGCGCGAAGATTCCGACTTCCGCATTCTGCGCACTAAGACCAAGTGCACCAGCCAGCGACATAACTCACATTTTCATGTGGAATACCGCGGCAAGTCATTGGGCGAATTTCATCTGCAGGTTCCGGGGAACCACAACATCCTGAACGCAACGGCGGCGGTGGCCGTGGGCGTGGGGCTGGATGTGGATGTAGAAAAGATTCGTGACGGTCTGGAAAGCTTCCGCGGAGTGGACCGCCGGTTCCAACTCAAAGGCCGCGTAGCCGGCGTGAGCGTGATTGACGATTACGGGCACCATCCTACGGAGATCAAGGCCACGTTGGCGGCAGCACGGCAATGCGGGTTTGAGCACGTTCATGTGGTCTTTCAGCCGCATCGCTATACACGCACACGCGATCTGCTCGACGAATTTGGCAGAGCCTTTGAAGACGCGGACAGCGTGATGCTGGTGGACATCTATCCGGCGAGCGAAGCGCCGATTCCCGGTATGAATGCCGAGCGCGTGGTGGAGACGATCAAGCAAGTAGGTGGCAAGGAAGCGCGCTACGTTTCGTCATTTGCGGAGGCGGCGCGGGATGTGGCCGCGCTGGCGGAATCCGGAGACATGATTCTGACGCTGGGCGCTGGCAATATTTCCCAGCTTGGTGCACAGATACTGGAACAACTCAAAGGCAAGGAAAAGCCGAAGAAGCGGGCGTAGAGGCAAGCGTGTTGATCCACGCGGCTTCAGGCAGGGACAAAAATCAAGGCCGTGCCGGGGACGGTTATCCCTCATGCACGGCCTTTTTCTTGTTTAGAACAGCTACTTAGCGATCGTCGCCGTCGTTGTCGCCGCGACCAGCAAACAGTTCAGACATCAC
>JANXPR010000529.1 GCA_025357215.1 Acidobacteriaceae bacterium
CGCTGAAGGAACTGGGCATCACGTATTTCAGCGGGGACTCAGAACGGCTTCCGGCCATCGGCGTTGAAACAACATCCACGTGGAAGCTGGCGGACGTTCTCCGCGGCGGCCATTTTGATCTGGCCATCTTCTTCCATTGGTTCTGGTCGGGCATTTCCGTCACAGAACAGTATCTGGATGACATACGCCGGCTTTCGCCCCAGACGCGCATCGCCGTTCTTACTGATGACCGTCACGGAATCCGTGAATGGCGCGCTGCCGAACTCTCCAAGCTTTCCGTGGACTACGAACGCGCCTTGAATTTCCTGGTCCGCGAAGCCGAGTGCTATCGCGCCGCGGACTTGGTGCTGGCCATCACGGAAGACGACCGCAAAGGTCTGGTTGAAATGGTGCCGGAACTCGACATTGAGTTGCTGCCCATGATCGCCGAAACAGTCGATAGCAAGAAAGGCTTTGCGGACCGCAAGGACTTCGTTTTCCTCGCGAACTTTGACAACCTTGCCAACTGCGACGCCAGCGTGTGGTTCTGCAATGAAATCTGGCCGCGCATCCGCAAGCGCCTCCCGGAAGCCCACTTGTATCTGGCCGGCAACAATATCCCGGCGGACTATGGCAAGAAACCGGGCATTGAAGTTTTGGGCTACGTTGCGGACCTGCCTTCAACTCTGGAGCGCTTCCGCGTATTCGTTTCACCAATTCGTTTTGGCACCGGCATTAAGACCAAGAACCTGACGGCCATGGGCAACGGGATTCCTCTCGTCACCACCACGATCGGCGCCGAAGGCATGAATTTGACTGACGGCGAACACGCGCTGATCTGCGATGCCGCCGGTGGGTTCGCTAATCGCGCCGTGGAGTTATATAAGGACCCGGAACTTTGGCAGAAACTGGCGGAAAACGGTCGCAAACACATTGAGACAGAATTCTCCGTGGCCCGGCTTGATTCGCAAATTGCAAAGATCGTCAACGCCGCCGTGGAGATCGCTCCGCGCGCTTACGATCCGGAACATCGTTTCTCGTTCCGGCTGGTGGAAGAGCTTTATCCGGAAGTGTTGACCGCACAGCCGGCATACACGCGGCAAGAGCGGCGCATCTTTGGTTATCTGGAGATGGCGGAAAGGCTGGCCAAAATGGGCCGGCCCGCGGAATCTCTGGAGCAAGCCCGAAACATCTTTCCGTTCCTCCGCGGCGTGGTATCGCGTTCCCTGTTCCTGGCGCGCATTCTTACTCTTCTGGAAAGTTGCTATCGTGAAACCGGCGACCAGGAAGCAGCCACCCGCTGCGGTGTGGAAGCCAAGCTGTGCTTGCCTGAACTCAACCCGGCATTTCTCATGGAAGTCGGCAAGAAGGGTCGGGCCAAGACCAAGCCAAGCGACTGCGCTTTCTCGGTCATCATTCCCACATACAACCGGCGCGCAAAGCTGGAACGCTGCCTGGAAGCTTTGTCCAAACAGACTTTGCCGGCGGACGACTTCGAAGTAATCGTAGTCGATGACGGATCCACCGACGACACGCAGGAATTCCTCAGCGCGCGGAAACCGGCTTTTCGCTTCTCGCATTTCCGCCAGGCCAACCAGGGCGCGGGCGCTGCGCGCAAACTGGGGGTAGACAAAGCTCGCGGCGAATACCTGCTGCTGATGAATGACGATACCATCGCCAATCCGGAACTGCTCGCCGAGCATCTGTTCACCCAGCGCAAGTATCACTCCAGCTGTTTCGCGGTGTTGGGGACGTTTGAGTACGAGCGGCCGGCCCGCCGTCGCGCTCTAACGCACTACCTGAACGTTGACGCGTTCATGTTCCCGCAGATCAACATGAAACCGGACTTCTATTACGGCCACACACACTTCATCACCTGCAATCTCAGCGTGCGCCGGGATGCGGTGCTGGCGGCAGGTTCGTTCGACCCGCAGTTCCGAATGGGAGAAGATACCGAACTTGGCCTGCGCATGGCTGCCAACGGATGCAAGGTCGTTTTCAACCCGCAAGCCAAAACCTTCCATGATCACCTGGAAATGAAGATTGACGATATGGTGCGCCGCGCCAAAGCATACGGCCCGGTGTATCTGCGGTTGCTCGGCAAGCACCCGTCGCTCAAGATCACGCACCCCGGGCTGGAGCTGAGTGCACCAGTCACCGCGGCTGACATTGAACAGATGCGCGAGACTCTGGCCAAGCAACGCCCGCAGATTGAAGAAACCGTGCGCGCGCTCCGGCAATATGACAACCGCGACTTTGAGCCGGCGTTTGCCAAGCGCAGCGGTGGCGGCGAAGGATCGGCAGCGGACATGATCGTAAACCTGTACCGCCAAGCCATCCCGCAGGTGCATTGGTTCTATGTGTTTGACGGTCTGTGCAATGCCTGGACCAACCAGGCGCAGCCCGCTGGTGAGGCGGCGCTTACAGGAGCATCCGCATGAAACCGACTCTTGCTCTTTCCATGATCGTACGCAATGGCGAACAGGATCTGGCACAATGCCTGGAAAGCGTCCGTGGCATCGTAGACGAAATCGTGATCGCCGATACCGGCTCGACGGACAATTCCATCAAGATCGCCAAGAGCTTCGGCGCCAAGGTAATTGACGTTCAATGGGACAACGATTTCGCTGAAGCCCGCAACCAAGCACTGCGTGCCACCACGGCGGACTGGGTCCTTTCTCTCGATGCCGACGAACAACTGGACGCCCGCGCCGCCGAACAAATCGCCGCGGACATCGCCGATCCCCAGGTTACTGGCTACACCGTCGCGATCCGCAATTACGTGCAGAACCTGAACGAACGCCTTTGGGACAAGTCGGCCATTCCGAATGACTGCCGCCTGCCACGCGCCGCCGTTTATCCCGGCTATCTGGAACACGAAAACGTGCGCTTGTTCCGCAACCATCCGGAAATTTCTTTCGTTGGCCGCGTGCACGAAACGGTTGGGACCAGTATTCAGGAGACCGGCGGAAAACTTAAGCCGGCCACGTTCGTGATCCATCACTTCGGGTTTGTCTCGTCCGACGAGCGCAAACAGGAAAAGAACATCTTCTACCGCGAACTGGGTCGCCAGAAAATCAAAGAGCTTCCCCAAAACGCGCAGGCCCACTTTGAACTGGGCTTGGTCGAGTTGGACAACTTCCATAACAATGAAGAAGCTGCCCGGCTGTTTTCCAAAGCGTGCGAACTGAACAAGAAGCTGGCAGTGGCATGGTTCTTCCGTGGCGTGGCCCTGAGCCGCTTGCAACAGGATAAGGACGCCCTGGATTGTTTTGCAGCGGCGAAAAGCTTGGGCGTAAACACAGCGGCCCTAGCCGAGGCTGAAGGCGATGCGTTCTATAACTGCAAGAAACTGCCGGAAGCCCGCATGGCTTACCGCCGCGCCTTGCAAATTGAAAACAGTACTGGAGTACTCAGCAAGCTGGGTCTTACCGAATATCGCATGAACCAGTTTGAGCCTGGCTTGAAGAAGTTGAAGACCGCGCTGGCGACTGACCCTAAATCTCCGGAGTTGCATGATCGCATCGTGACCGCGCTGCTGAGCGGCAATCGCGTGGACGACGCTGCGCGCGCCGGTGAAGACAAGCTGCGCGCCACGTCACATTCACCTTCCGCTTTCATGCGTTCCGCGGCCCTGTGGATGCACGCCAAGGACACGGAACATGCGGTGGAAGTTTTACGCGAAGGGGTTGAAGAATTTCCGAATTCCGCCGAGCTGCGCCAGGCGTACAAAGAGCTGCGCCCCGTGGAATATGAAAACTCTAATGTATTCGCGGCAAAATCTGCCGCCGTTAAAGGTATTAGCTACTGAGACGATAGGTAGGGGGAGCAAATAAGCAAGATGGTACCGGGCCGGATGTAAGAGTAAGCGGTCCCGCCCAGGCAACCAAGAAGGAGCACAACATGTCACTTAGCATACTTAGCAACATTCCCTCTCTTCAGGCACAGAACCAATTGGCGACCACCAACGCAGGACTGCAGAAGACTCTCTTCCGTTTGTCCTCGGGTTCGCGCATCAATAGCGGCGCAGATGACGCCGCCGGCTTGGCCATCGCTGATGGCTTGGGAGCCAACATCTCCGCGTTGAACCAGTCAGCACGCAATGCCAATGATGGTGTTGGACAGCTCCAGGTTGCAGACGGCGCTTTGAACCAGGTTACCGCGCTTCTGAACCGCGCAGTGACCCTGGCCACCGAATCGGCCACCGGCACGGTAGGAACCAGCCAGCGCACGGCGCTGGATGCGGAATTCACGTCGATCAAGGCGGAAATTGACCGCATCGGCGCCAACACCACGTTCAACGGCACGTCAGTATTCTCCGCGTCAACCACTTCAGTGTTCCTGAGTGACGCCGGCTCCAGCAGCTCCATCGGAACCACCTCGGGCGTTCTTTCTTCCAGCAGCATCGGCAGCGCTTCGCCGGTGAACCTGAGCACAGACGATCTGACCACGGCCACCAAGGCGCAAACCGCGCTGACGGACATCAACAGCGCCATTGCCAACGTAGCCAGCCTGCGCGGCAATCTGGGCGCCAACATCAACCGGTTGCAGTCCGCCACGGCGGTTATCACCAACCAGGTGCAGAACCTGTCAGCGGCAGAAGACGGCATCCGCGGCGCGAACATTGCGCAGGAAGTCGCTAACTTGTCCAAGTTCCAAATCCTGAACTCGACCGGCATCTCGGCCCTAGCTCAGGCTAACCAGTCCCAGCAGAGCGTTCTGAGACTGCTCCAGTAAGCAACCGTTAACCAAGTGGGGCGGGGTTAAAAACCCGCCCCCGTTTTCCGGAAAGCAGTCAAGATATGTCCAGCAGCGGATTCTCACTCGGTAGCGCGCTCAGCGGCGGCATTGACGTCCAGACAACAGTCAACCAGCTCATGCAAATCCAACGCCAGCCGGAGAACCAGTTGAAGTCGCAACAAAACACCTTGAACAACCAGGTGTCGGCCATCCACACGGTCACCAGCGCACTCTCAGACCTGCAAAGCAAAATCCAGGTCCTTACGAACTTGAACGGCCAGCTTGGCGCCCAGACCACCGTCTCATCCAACACCAGCCTGCTTAGCGCAACTTCTGACGGAACTGCAACGATCGCCAATCACCAGATCGTGGTCAACAGCCTGGCGCAGACATCTTCTTTCTACAGCAACACGCTGGCTACCAGCTCAACCACGGTAGCGCAAGGCAGTTTTGACATTTCTGTTGGCGGAACGAAAAAAGGGACCATCACCGTAAACGCCACCAACAATACGCTGGACGGCATCGCCAAAGCCATCAATGCCGCCAATGCCGGCGTCACCGCCAACGTAGTTGTGGATACCAAAGGCGCCCGTCTTTCCATTTTGAGTTCCACCTCCGGTGCCGCCGGTGAAGTTGCCCTGGGCAACAACACCACAGGCCTGACGTTTACCGAGCCGGTCATAGGACAAGACGCGTCCCTGACCGTGGACGGAATTCCCATCAGCAGCGGAAGCAACCACGTGACCGGAGTTCTTCCTGGATTGACGCTCAACCTGAACGGTGCGGATCCCAAGACCACCGTTGGCGTGGGCGTTACGCCGGACGCCAGCCAGTCTGCCGCGGCCGTCCAGGCTTTTGTTACGTCATACAACAACGCCATTCAGCAGGTGAATGCGCAGTTCGTTTACGATCCGGTCACCAAGTTTTCACAGCCACTGCAAGGCGATACATCACTCACCATCGTCCAGCAGCAGCTTTACTCCGCGGTCAGTTACACCACCAACGGCCAGAACAATGGAATTGATTCGCTGGCCAAGCTGGGTATCACCGCGAACAATGACGGCACGCTGACCGTGGACTCCAGCAAGCTGAATGCGGCCATCACGGCGCAGCCTTCTGACGTCCAGAATTTCTTTCAGACCGCCAGCACCGGGTTCGCCCAAAAATTCAATACCGCGTTGACGAGCATGACCGACCCCACCACCGGCGGTCTGCAGGTGGAATTGAATGGCATCACGACAACGCTCTCCGGGTTGGCCAACCAGATCAGCGACTTTGAAAGCAGAATGAGTTCGGTTCAGACCGACCTGCTCAGTCAATACAGCACCATCAACGCAACCTTGCAGCAGATACCGTTGCTGCTTTCTCAAATTAACGGCCAGTTAGGGAGCATAGGTTAAATGACGACCAATAATGCGGCTTCGGAATATCGCAAACGTTCAGTGGAAGGCGCCAGTCCCGTAGGTTTGGTGGTGCTGCTTTACGGCGGCATGATCACCTCGCTCATGCGCGCCATTGCCGCCGTGGAAGCCGGCAATATTGAAAAACGAGTCAACGAACTTAACAAAGTCCTGGCGATGCTGGCGGAGCTTCAGGGTACGCTCGACTTCGAAAAAGGCGGCGCCGTCGCCCAGCAACTGGAAGTTTTTTACACCGTGGTCCGCTCCCAGGTCCTTGAAGCCAGCATCAAGAACTCCAAGCCCTTGTTGGAAGAGCTGGTCAAACACATGACGGCAGTAAAAGAAGCCTGGCAGCAAGTGGAACGCGAAAGCCTGACCGGCGGCGTTACCGGGACAGCGGTCCCTGCACAGGCTCCTGTCACCGTAATGCATCACACCCAGCCCCTGGCAACGGGCACTTTATAAGAGCTTAGAAGAAGATGAGTGGCGTTCTGGAACAGTTCGAACTGGCGGCCCGCGAACTCGATAAGTTGACGGCTGAAGCCACCAGTGCGCCCGCGGCCGTTACAGCAGAATGGATCACCCGCGCCCAAGCAGCCATGGGACACGCCCAGGAACTGGTCAATACGCCCGGCGTAGTCATGGAAACATTCAGTTTTTGCAGCGAAGTTAAACACTATCGCAACGCCCTGCTCCGGGTGAAGGAAGTAACGGAGAAAAGCCAATCCCACCTGGCGGCCCAAAATTCGCGGTTGCAGACCGAGCACATGCGTCTGAAGAAAGTACAAAACTGGGCCGAGACCGTGGAAGTGCTCACGTAGCTTGGCCGCGTTGCCGGTGTCAGAATCGCGCTTTGAGTTTGTGCAGGATGGCCGCCGTCACTGTCTCCAGTTCTTTCAGGGCCTCTTCTCCGATTCCCAGGTTCGCCGCGCGAATTGCACTCACGGGATCCTTGCGAAATAGGGATGCATTCGATTCAGAGCTTTTCAACCATAAATCCAGTTCGCGCTCTTTCTGCCCGAGTTCCATCAACAGCTGGTCAAGCTTTGGATCGGTTCCTGCTTCGTAAACTCCGTCGGTTGCGCTTTGAGAAACAGCGGAAGAACCCAGCGTTGAATGCGCAGCGGATGGCGCGGAAGGATCAGCAGTCGTCATTCGAACCGGGCAGCGGTGGCCTGATTCCGCGATTGCCAGTGTCGCCAAAGTCTTGCTGGCTGCAATGAACATACCGCACTTGGAGCAGTAAGACTCGATTAAGCCTGACTTGCCCGTTTGCTTCCGTAATGGGGAGTGATCCTGCGCCACGCAAAAACCCGACTCTGCCAGAAGTCACAAAAGGAATTACCTGGACAGATTTACATCGCAGCCCACTGCTTTTTGACTCGTGAAGATTTTGAAAAAAGTATGTTGCTAGCTAATAGAGACCGCGTGGCCATAAAAAATATAGTTCGAGGGCGTGATGGGATAACAAATCTTGTGCAAATTTGTCCGAAGGGGTTCAGACATATCTGGTTCAGCCACATCTAAGGATGACCTAAATCACACTAGCACGAGATGAAAATGCTTTCATCTCTAGACGTGGAATATAGGTAGGCAGGAAGCTAGCCGGCTTCTTCGCTGATCTCCACCAGCTTTTGACCAACAATGCGCGTCTCGCCACCGTGGAGTTCCACACGGATGGCCGATTCGTTGGAATATTTCTCTACCAGGTCGGCTAGTCTCTGTGAGTGGGTTACCACCCACAGCTGAGAGAATCTTGACGCGCTTACAATCTGCTTAGCCAGTGGCTCCAGCAGGTCAGGATGCAAACTCGTCTCCGGCTCATTCAACGCCAACAGCGCCGGCGGACGCGGACTTAACAACGCCGCCATCAGACACAGGTAACGCAGCGTGCCGTCAGAGAGTTCGCGCGCGCGCAAAGAGCGCTTCAGTCCCGGCATGCGCAGCAGCACCGCAAACATGCCGCTTTCGTGATCATGATCAATGTCTAACCCTGCGCCGGGGAAAGCCGTCTTGATGGCTTCCCGCAAATCTTCTTCCTGGCCGATTTCCAGAATCGTTTGCAGAGCTGCCGCCAGGTCGCGACCGTCATGACTCAACACCGGAGTGCGCACGCCCACTTGCGGATGACGCAACGGCGACTCGTGGTCCGTACGGAAGTGATGATAGAAACGCCACTGGCTCATCTCACCGCGCAACGCGGAAAGCTCCGGATAAAGATGCGGCTCACGCAATTGCGACAACACGGATTCCGTCGGCAGCAGCTCGCCGGAATAGTCGGACAACTTCTCGTCGCGATCCAGTATCCATGCGCGTTCGGAGTTGCGCTCAAAGAACGTGACCTTCAATCCGCGCGCGCCTTCGGTCCACACGCGTTCTTCTTTTACTTCCGGATCAAGATCAAACGCCGAACGTGTCGGCTTGGGCAGACCGCAGACCATTTCGTAGCAGAATGTATCGGTCTTCACACCCAGACTCATGCGCACCGGTTCCATCGCGGACGAAGACAAAATCGACCGCGTCTTCCTCTCGCCGGCCCACAGCACTGAAGACATGCCGCCTTCGTCGGCGATCACGCGGGCAAATCCGCCCGCAGCCGCTTTGGCCAGCAGAAAAACCGAGTTGTAGAGGTTGCTCTTGCCCGAAGCGTTAGGGCCGATCAACACATTGATCTGGCGCAGCTTCAACCTTAATTCGCGGACTGACCGGTAGCCGGTGACGTGGACTTCTCGAATGGACACTAGGGAACTCTGCTCAAAACCGCTCGCCAACAGCGGGGAATAATGTGCCTGAATTGTAAACAAGATCGCGGCCATTAGCTACGAAAGAGTGCGGTTTCAGGCGCGAAATAGGCCATGAGAACCCCAGCGGTCATCCCTGGCGGGCCTGCGGATGTCTCGAAGCAACTCCCAACGGCTGTTCCATTTGTTCGAGCGCCGATGTTCGAGCGCCGAAAGCAGCGCCCCGAAGCACTACATTTGCGGTTGGAAGCACCACGATACTCCAGCCCCAGCGCATCGTGATGCATTCGGTCCGATGCTCCAGCGCCGAAGCCGCGACATAGTCTAGCCCACCTTAAGGCGAGCGAACGCGAAGCCGTAAAGGTGGGTAGCCGGCAATAAAGTGTCAAGCCCCAGCGGGGCGACACAAAGGAAATTGTTCAGCCTCCGCGACAACCCGCGTCATCTCTTCCCTGTCGCACATTGCCGCTTGAAGCTCGCTGCTGGCCAGCCTAGTCTCCGAAAGTAGCTGCCACGCTCCTTCCCATGGCTCCTTAAAACCAGCGGGCAGCAAGAGAGGTTGGATTGATCAGAACCTGGATCGATCCAGCCTCTTTTTTTCAGGTCCCACCTCGCAGTTCAGTTTTCGCATCGCCACCCACCTCCTGTCGTCCTGACCGAGCCCGAGTCCCGCAACGCAGGACGAGGGGGAGCGGAAGGATCCCGAGAATGTCATCAACTCCCAGGCCGCTCCAGGGAGTTCTCTCGAAACCCAAAATCTCTGCTTTTGCGCTCACCCGATGACCCGATCACGGCAATCACCCGATTTTTCCGGCCCCACCCCGTCATTTTTCACCTTTTATTGCAAACAAAGGGGACTTCCCGATTCGGCCCTTGGACGGCGCTTGCACGGACCTTGCACGGAGCTTGGACGGAGCTTGGACGGAGCTTGGACGGCCCAAGCCCAAGCCCCAGGCTGAGAGGTCGTAACATTGGTCTCGGTCTGGCCAATTGCCATTTGCCAATTGCTATTTGCTCACCTTCCACCCCTCAGGGCTGCCAGAGCGTACCGCACTTCAAGTAGAGAATCAATGACGAATCAGTACATCTTGACAAGGCACCGTTGCTTGGCTGTTCGCTTTTCGCACACCTTTGAAACGCTAATTGCTGCCAGCCCTACACGAGCCCAGCAGCCCTGAAAGGGCGGCATAACGGTAGCCCAGGGCGTGAGCCCTGGGTAACGATTGGAATAAACTCTTCCTCGCGCCGCAGGCTTGCGCGCAGCGAAGCGGAGCGCCGAAATGGAATCGCATGCAAAATTACCGGGTAAACAGATTTTGCCGGGTGCCCCATCCTTCGCGCATTTGGTTTTCGCGAAGGGTGGGATTTCGTCGCTCCATCTCTAACATTTTCATCCCTGTTGCACCGCCACGTCTCGTATTTAGGAAACCCGCTGCGGCCCCCGCTCCTAGCTGGCTTTTCGTCTTGCGACAATCGGATCTGCACAGCTCCGCGAGATGGTGCACACGGTATTTTCAAACTGTATCGTGCTGTGGTCGATGTGGAATTCGCGTGCCAGCACCGTGGTGGCTTCGCTCAGAATAGCTTCCGTTTCGGAGACCGGCATATCATCAATGTGGACGTGACACGAAAGAGCGCGGGAATCAGAACCGAGGCTCCAGACGTGCAAATCGTGCACGTTGTTCACGCCTTCAATCGCACTGATGCGGGTGGCCATTTCTTCCACGCAAACTCCATGCGGCGTTCCTTCCAGCAGAATGTTCAGCGTTTCCCGGATAATGCCCAGCGACGACCACAGAATCAGGCAGCCGATGCCGATCGACAGCACGGGATCGATCCACTGTTTCCCCGTCAACAAAATGAACCAGCCACCCACGATCACCGCTGCCGTGGAAAGCGTGTCGCCCAGTTGATGGATGAAAGCGCTGCGAATGTTCACGTCGTGCGCGCCGCGAACCAAAACCAGGGCAATGGCACCGTTCACGATTACTCCTACCATGGCCACCCAGATCACCACCGTTGCCTGGACGTGCACGGGATTGTTCAGGCGTAATGCCGCTTCGTAAAAAATGTAGACGGCGATGCCCACCAGCGTCATGGCATTGATGAACGCCGCCAGCACGCCGGCGCGCTGGTATCCATAGGTTTTGGTTGCGCTTCGCGAACGTGTCTTAAGAAAGACGGCCGTCCAGGTAAGCGCCAAGGCTAGAAAGTCAGTGAGGTTGTGGCCTGATTCAGAGAGCAGGGCCAGGCTACCCGAACGCAGTCCGGCAAACAGCGTAAGCAGGACATAAAGAAAAGTAGCCAGAAGTGAATAACGCAGGGCCCTAGAGCTTGTGGGGGTGTGGACGTGCTTGTGGTCGTGCATACTTCTTGCCATCCGCCTTTCAAGGCGTGAGCAACAACTCGCGGGATCGAGGTTCGCTGCATTGGCGCGCAACTGAACGCCGCATCCGACGACTCACGGCCGTTTCGCGAATAATAGCATACTCCCATGAGTATGCCTTCCGCGAGGAAGGCCAATGGCCAGGAATCACCCCGGCACACCTTAGCACTATTTAAGATATCGGCGCAGGACGTTGACCAACTCGTCAGCCGCCAGCGACTCAGAGGAGTTGGGCCTGGCGCGCCGGCTCAACACGTGGTCCTTGATTTCACCTTCAATGATTTCTGCCATCAGGCTATTGATAGCGCCGCGGCAGGCGGCCACTTGCTGCAAGATGGCGGCGCAACTCAAGTCCTCGTGCAGCGCCTTCTTGATACCATCGAGTTGGCCCTGAATGCGGTTGATGCGCGTGGTCAGTTCATTTCTCGCGTCGCTGACGTGACTCATTCGGTCGTCTCCTTCCCACGGGAAAGACTTCCCTGAGGTCCGTCCGCCTCAAATGCATGAATTGGAATGATACTGTGATGAGTATAGTATCACCAGGATCGCTGCTTGAGCGTGCGATGCGCGGATACTCCGGCCCGGTTCCCGCTCCCATGGCAGGCGAGTTCTCGCACGTTTATTTTCTGGGACCTCATCCTTGCTTGATCCGCGTCATCGCGTTGATCAGCGGTAAGTTTTGCCCCGTCTGCCCTTCTTCCCCAAAACCCATTACAATAGAAAGATTCGGCTTGCTTGCGGGAATCACCAGCACGTCCCCGCGTCAGGATTTGGTGACGATGTCGCATCCCTCCAACATTGAAAGCATTGTGGTACGCGGGGCCCGGGTCCATAACCTCAAGAACATTGACTTTGAGGTGGCGCATAACTCGCTCACCGTCGTGACCGGCGTTTCCGGGTCGGGCAAGTCGTCCCTGGCCTTTGACACCGTTTACGCGGAAG
>JANXPR010000563.1 GCA_025357215.1 Acidobacteriaceae bacterium
GGCGCTACAAGTACAATCATTGGCTCTAAGTCGTGGGAGGAGTGACAGGGCAATGGCCGTTACGGCCTTAAGGAGTTTTTTGCAATGTGGGGGTTTGTATTTTTCGCGGCGCTGTATCTGACCGGGGACTATCTCTCGACCCGGTTCGCCTTGACCATTCCCGGCTCGGTCATCGGTCTGGGGATGGCGCTTGGAATTTTTGCGCTACGCGGCAAGGTTGACGCCCAAATCAAGCCAGCCGGGGATTTACTTCTCCGCTATCTGCCGATACTGCTGGTCCCTGTCGGCGTGGGCGTGATCAAGATCGTGGACGCTCCGCCGCCGGGCTTGTGGCGACTGGAAGTGGTCCTGATCATCGCACTGGTCGCTGGTGTGCTGGGAGCAGCCAAAATAGCTGAGGCGCTGTTGGCTTTCGGCGGAAAATCGATCGCGACGGCAGGGCAACCAAGCCAGGCCGCCACCGGTCGCCATCCTGAGAGCGCCGAATAACTTATGAACCAGGTTACTCAGTTATTTTTCGATCCGCTCGCGCTGGTTACTCTTACCGTGGCCGCGTTTGCCATTGGAGCATGGTTTTATCATCGTCTGGGCAAAGTCCCTGTTTTGCAGCCGGTGTTGATCGCCATCTTCATTCTTGTTCTATTGCTGAAGGTATCCGGCCTTTCTTATGACCGTTACTGGACCGGCACCACGGCCCTGCATTTTCTTCTCGGACCGGCGATCGTGGCGCTGGCTGTCCCTCTGTATGAGAATTTGCGCAAGGCGAGCAGCGTAATCGTTCCCGTCATGGGTATGCTGTTTCTGGCCGGAGCCTGGGTCACCGGCAGCGCGCTGCTTCTGGGGTTGCTCTTCCATCTGGACCGTCTGATGCTGATTTCGCTCACCACCAAGTCCGTCACTGTCCCTATTGCCTTGGGGATCGCGGAAAAGATTGGCGGCGCCGCGCCGCTGACGATCATTGGCGTGTTCACCACCGGCATGACCGGCATCATGATCACTCCCACGCTGCTGCGCTGGGCGCGGGTGAAAGATCCTGTAGTCCAGGGCTTCACCCTGGGACTTACCTCGCACGCTTTTGGCGTGATTACCGCCGTGGAGTTCGGCACTGAAGCGGTGGCCTTCGCGTCCTTGGGGATGGTCCTGATGGGCTGCGCCAGCGCGGTGCTGGTGCCGGCGATTTTCAGATTGATCTAGGGGCAACAGAAACAACATAAACGGATGCCTTAAAGCCAACGTCCTCGCGCTGAAGTGAGGGCGTTTTTTCTTGAAACACAAATGGCTAATTCTTACTCAGTATCAATCTGCGCGCGCTGCAGTTTATCTGAGTAGTCAACGTAGATGGCTTTCCACTGGGTGTAGAAGTCGATCGCGCCCAGTCCGCCTTCGCGGTGCCCGTTGCCCGTGGATTTTACGCCGCCAAACGGCAGATGGACTTCCGCGCCGATGGTGGGAGCGTTGATGTACGTGATGCCAGCATTGATATCGCGCATGGCGCGGAAAGCGCGGTTTACGTCCTTGGTGTAGATGGCGGACGAGAGCCCGTAGTTCACGCCGTTGGAAATCTCAATCGCGTTGTCAAAGTTCTCGCAGGGGATCATGCTGATCACCGGACCAAAGATTTCTTCCTGGGCCACGCGTGATTTGCCGTCAACATCGGTGAACACCGTGGGCTCAAAGAACCAGCCATAAGCGTGCTCGGGTTTGTTCAGGGCTTTGCCGCCGGCTTCCAGCTTGGCTCCTTCGTCCTTGCCGATCTTCACGTATTTTTCCGTGGTGGCCACTTGCTGTTCATTGATCTGCGGACCAACTTCCACGCTCTCATCCAGACCATTGCCGACTTTCAGCCGCTGCGCGCGATAAACAAGACGATCAGCAAACTGACGGTACACGCCTTTCTGTACGATCACGCGGCTGGCTGCCGTGCAGCGCTGTCCGGTGGTACCGAACGCGCCCCAGAGAACGCCTTCGAGCGCAAGATCAAGGTTGGCATCGTCCAGGACGATGATGGCGTTCTTGCCGCCCATTTCCAGAGAACAGGGCTTAAAGCTGCGGGCGGCCACTTCACCAATCGTCCGCCCAACTTCACTGGAGCCGGTGAATGATATGGCGTTGACCTTGGCGTGTTCCACGATGGGCGCGCCGGCGTCTGGACCGAAGCCGGTCACAATGTTTACCACGCCTTTGGGCAAACCAGCGTCCGTGAGAGTTTTTACCAGGTTGTACGTAGAGAGCGGCGTGTCTTCAGCGGGCTTGATCACACAGGTATTGCCGCAGACCAGGGCAGGCAGCAGCTTCCAGCTGGGAATGGCCATGGGAAAATTCCATGGAGCGATCATTCCGCAAACGCCAACGGGCATGCGCACGGCCATGGCAAATTTGCTGGGAAGTTCGGATGGCGTTGTCGCGCCGAGCAAGCGGCGGCCTTCACCGGCCATGTAGTAGGCGGTGTCCACGGCTTCCTGTACGTCGCCCCGCGTTTCTTTCAGGACCTTGCCCATTTCGCGCGTCATGTCCCGCGCGTATTCTTCCTTGCGTTCCAGCAGGATCTGTCCAGCGCGATAGATGATTTCAGCGCGCTTAGGCGCCGGCACCAGCCGCCATTTCTCAAATGCCTGCGCGGCCGCAGCCACGGCGTCGTCAATATCCCGCTTGTCTGAACGCTGGAAGACGCCGATAACGTCGCGAGTGTCGGCGGGGTTGAGGTTCTCATACGTTTGGCCGCTGCGGGATTCAACCCACTCGCCGCCGATCAGGTTCTTATAGATTTTTGCCGCCATGCGCTCAGATCGCTACCTTTCGGGGGATTCAAACCCTCTATGTTATCAGGATTTTGCGTGTCTTCAGGAAGAAAGGGCTCTGGCTTTGCTTGACTCTCTTTCTCCAGTCAGACTAAGATTCAAGCGCCCAAAACGGTCCCCCCTTGGAATCCACTCAGGAGAAGGTCAACCAATGCGTTTCGGCCAAGTCGCCAGGAAACTGGCTTGCAGTCTCAGTGTGTTCACGCTTCTTGTTGTACTTAGTCCGCACAGATCGAGTGCTCAGATTCCAGGAATACCCAACCTGCCGGGGGCCAAAGCAACTCCAACTCCGCGCGTAAAACCCACTCCCAAACCGAAACCGGTTCCTGGACGGAATACCGGCAAGCAGACTACGAATCCCGCAGCGGCCAACCAGACAAAAGGAACCAAGGTACCAGCTTCCGCGAATCCGGCTACGCCAAAGACTCCGGCAACTGCTGCACCCAGCGGGACCACTGTGCCAGCCACACCGAATGTGACGACTCCATCCGCGGCGCCCGTACCAGGAACAACAAACCCAGTGCCTGGAAACACGAACGGACGCCCCAGCCTACAACAATTGTTTACGACCCCGGCTGGCCAGACCGGAACAACACCAGCCACGCCGAATACTGCGCCCGGCCAAAATAACGCCTTGCCTGGCAACCAGAACGGCGCCCGGCCCGGCCTTGCCGGTCCATCTGGAACAACCAAGAGCGGCGCACGTAGCGGGTTGTCTTCCGGAAGCAATGCAGGTTCATTCGCCTTCCAGGACTATCTACTCACCGTGTACGGCTGTACCCGGGGCGGAACCACGGTTCTCTGCGATTTCGATTTGACCAAAAGCACTGGCGGCCAGCCGCATGGCCTGGAGGCTTTCATGGACATTCGCGCCGTGGGCGACGGCGGAGAATATTCCCCCGCAGTAACGCCTTCTATCTGTCCGCGGACGGCCAACGAATGCAGAATGCCTTCATCAGTCCAACGCCCGTCCGCTATGTAATGCAATTCAATGACGTGCCGCAGCAAATCACCACACTATCGTTGTTCCGGCCTGGCACTCGCGTGGACAATGTACCCGTTCAGTAGTCATCACAGCGTATCCTAAGTTTTCCACGGCGCTTCCTTTCAGAGGCGCCGTATTTCCCTCGCAAGTTCCAAAAAATGCTGCATTTCCTTGCTTCGCAATTTCCGTGTCACCCGTCCAACAGACACCTTACTTTATCGAAGAATAGATTAGTTATTTTTAAGAGTAGTTGTTGGCTGCAATTGGGGTTATAGTAGTTCCAAAATGGGACTTTTGCTCCGGTCCTGCGAAGATTGCACTCAGATAGCTATAGTTTATATAAGATTGTGAAGTATTCTTCTGATACATTCGTAAAACTTGCTATGGATTGATTCCCGCGTTAAGGAGGGGTGATCATGTCCATTCTTCTGGCTGATGACGATGCCCAGCTAGCCAACTTCCTTTCCCGCTCTCTGGAATCGGAAGGCTACGCTGTGCATACAGCCCTGAATGAAGAATCTGTTCTGTCTGAACTGAAGAGACAGAATTACAAACTGATTATTCTGGACCTGAACTTCGGGCAGACCGACGGGTTGCAGTTGCTGGAGCGTCTGCGCGCGCAGGGTCTGGAAACGCCGGTCATGGTGCTGAGCGCGCGCAACCAGGTCACGGACCGCATCCAGTCCCTGAACAGTGGCGCCGATGACTACATAACCAAGCCATTTTCCTTCCAGGAACTGGCCGCCCGTGCCAACGCATTGCTGCGCCGTAAAACCGACCCCTCCCTCAGCATACTTCGCGTGGAAGATCTTGACCTGGATCCCGCGACCCGCAAAGTCCATCGCAGCAAGAGAGAAATCAAGCTGACGCCCAAGGAATTTGAAATGCTGCACCTACTTCTGCGCCGCGCCGGAGAAACCGTGCACCGCAATGAGTTGCTGAGCGAATGCTGGGGACCGGAATCCGGCACGGACAGTAATCTTGTTGACGTTTACGTTAACTACCTGCGCAAGAAAGTGGACATGCCAGGCGATGAGAAGTTAATCCACACTGTGCGCGGGTCAGGCTATCGTCTGGGGCGTCCTGCCAGTGTGGGGTCCACCAGTCACGCTCTTTATGATTCCGGGCATCCCGCCGTCAGTCACACCTATCCGCCGGCCGGTGATTCGGACGGATCATCAGCTCAATTCGGCCCGCTGCGGGCCTTGGTCCGTTCCGTGGCGCATGATCTGGCTCAGCCTCTCACCAGCGTACGCTGTTTTCTTGAAGTGCTCGCGTTGCGCAAAGGCAGCGTTGCGGACTACGCCGCGGACATCAAAGCCATTGAGCAACAGGCCGACCGCGCCATTGCTCTCACCAAGGGCATCTCCGCCATGGTGCGCGAAGCGTCGATCCCCTCTGGAGCCTGGATCGCCCTGGATGCGCTGCTTAACGATGTATTCAATGATTTTGTGACCCTGGTGCATTCAGGTTTACTTACCCTCACGCGCCAATGGGACCCCTTGATTCAGGTCACCAGTAATCCAGTCCTTCGCCAACTCATGGCGCTGGCCATAAGCAAACTCGCCGGACGCAACGCGCGGCCGCTGGCGTTGATGGTTTCGTCCATCATGGTGGACGGCCGTTGCCATCTGGAATTCCGCTGGAAGGTTGCCGAATCCGGGGACGGTGCTCAAGAAGTGCGCGCCATGTTCTCCAAGGAACTGCCTCACGTGGAAGAACTGGTGCACTCCATCGGCGGTGAACTTGAGGTCAAAGAGCAAGAACCCGTGGCTCTCTTCAAGCTGCCCGCTATCCTGGCTAGCGGCGCCAAACCCGGAGTGATGCAGTAAGGGAAACGCATCTCGCACCATTCTAGCCTCCCATCACCGCCACTACCATCCGCTTGGAACGCTGTCCGTTAAAACTCCGCGTAAAAAACCTGCTGCCACGTCCCCAGCCCTGTTTGCCGTGGTGATAGGCGCCATCACCATGGAACCTGGACAACATATTGAGCCAGAGTCTTGACTTAAGTTTGGTACCTTGGTACACATGACCTCGCCTTCGAACCCGCCCGTGGAAGTGGAACGCTCGCAGACCGGCGTCCGCCTGGAAAAGCGGTTGCTGAAAGTATTGAAAGCCGTGGCCGAACTCAAGGACATGACGCTGGGCGACTTGCTGGAAGGCATCGTGCTTCATGCCTTTGAAGGCAAGGCGCCGTTCTCCACGGAAACCCTCAAGGAAATTGAACAATTCAAAAAAATCTACGGACTGACGCTGAAAGCCTCAGACAGTCACCAGTTAAAGGAACGCCGCAAATGAAATTCTTGGTCTTATCTCTTTTCGTGGGAGTTGCCGCCGCGCTTGTGGCCCAGCCCGCCAAACCATCCGCGCCAGCTCTGGCGCATGTACGCAGCACATTCTCGTTCACGGTGAACGCTCCACAAAAAATCGTCGCGCCGCTGTTCGGAGCGCACCTGGAACGTGCCTGGGCGGAAGGCTGGGACCCGCAGTTTATCTATCCATTGCCTGCTGAAGACAAGCCGGGCGAGATCTTCACCGTAAACCACGGCGGCCGCGTAAGCACCTGGGTAAACA
Organism: Acidobacteriaceae bacterium; assembly: GCA_025357215.1. Taxonomy (GTDB): domain Bacteria; phylum Acidobacteriota; class Terriglobia; order Terriglobales; family Acidobacteriaceae; genus Angelobacter. The sequence goes on from JANXPR010000563.1 coordinate 6,361, forward strand.
CTGCGCTGGACCTGGAAAAAGGCCACATCCAGTTTACTTATGTAGTACCGCAGGCCACGGCCGTGTTGATTGACATACAAGTGACGGCCAGCGGCCCGGGCACTTCCCGCGTGGAAATTTCTTACGAACGGACTGCACTTTCGGCTGAAGTCAACGACCACGTGCACCAGCAAGGCGAGCAAGACGCCAAGTCCGGCCCGCATTGGCAAAAGGCAATTGAGAACTACCTGAAGAAGGAAGGTAAGCTGTGTTAGAAGCCGAAACGGCCGTGAGATTCTGACTAGTTCAGTCGTGCCATTGATCTGCGCAGGGAAATCGCTGTCTGTTTGATCTCTTCCACGTCAGAGGCGTCGGGCGACATCTTTACGTAGTCTTCAAAGTCCGCCACGGCGCCACCCAGGTCGTCAAGGTTGTAGCGCAGTACCGCACGCTGCTTCACATCTTCGGGTGATCGCGGATAAATCACCAGGATCAGGTCCACCACCTGCACCGCGCGTTTCAGATCGCGCCGCGCCATATAGATGGTGCGCAGGTTGTTGAGCATGCGTGTAAGCATCTGGCGGCGCGTCACGGTGTGCAGGAATTCGGGCTGCAGCGCCATTTGTCCGGCGTAAAGATTGCTGATGCGCTGGCGGCAATCGTCTTCCGTCACGACTTGGCCGCGCTCAAACGCGTCAATCAACGTGGATTGGCCGCTTTCGTCATAGTGCTTGACCAGAAAATGTCCGGGCATGCCCACGCCAAACAGCGGGAATCCGGCGCGGCGCGCAACTTCCATGTAAATGAGCGCCAGGGAAATAGGGATGCCCAGGCGGCGGTCCAACACGTCATTGATAAAAGAATTTAGCGGACTGTAGTAATCCACGGTGTTGCCGCGGAACATCTCTTCCCGGTACAGCACTTGTTTGAGCGCGGCAATGGATTGTTCCGGATCACCGGCGTCTTGCACCAACCCAGATACGCGCTTCGCCAGATCTTCAATACGCTGGACGTAGGGTTCGGCCTGGAGTTGCGGATATTCAATCCGGGCAAAAGTAAGCGTGGCGCGGAGAAGATCAATGCATTCGTCTTCAATTTCCGGACGGACGAACTCGGCAAAAGCCTGAATCACTTCCGGGCTGCAACGGGACCCCACACGGGAATTTTATCCGACGCGCACCAACAAATTAAGCGGAAAATTGGCCAACGACCGCCGGTTATTTCTTTTTCTTTTTGGCGTCTTCTTGCTTGGCGTCCTGTTGTTTTTCTTTTGCTTCATCCGCGGCGGTTTCCACTTTGTCTTCAAGAATCGCGCCGGAATTGGCGTCTACGTTGACTTCATGCACTCCGCTGGCGGTCTTGATGTCAAACGAATAGATCAGCTGTCCTTTTTCTTTCTCCAGCTCTGAGCTCTTGATCGTACCGGGTTCCTTTTGCAGGGCTATCTTTTTTGCCTGCTGCATGGAAACCTTGGGCTTGGCTTTATCGGAATGCGAAGGCACGGTTTGACCAATCGCCATTGCGCCAGCCATCATCACAAAAATAAACAGCATTTTCATTTTGTACCTCCATCAATCTAAACAAGGTCGCCTGTTACTATCAGCAGTGGCAGCCTTTCATTTGCCATGCTTCCCAGCCTTCTCTGATCACGATTGGCGTGAGCACAAGGGCCGCGGCCGGATCAGCCCAGGTGAGTCCGAAAAGAGAATTCAGCACTAACCCGATTAACGCAATCCAGGAAAGGTAACCGCAGAGCGAGCTCTGCACGGCATCCGCCGCCAAGGCCGGACTGCCGATTTCACGCGCCAGTCGCTTCTTTCGCTTCGCAAGCCACGGCATGATGACCGCCGCGGCCACCAGCAACCCGATACCAAGATAGCTCGGCGCCGGATGCAGACCAATTCCCAGCAGAGAAAAACACGACGTGGCTACTATGAAGACCGCCAGCGCAAACAGCAGGATCGCGGTGGTTTTTGCGGCCGCGCGCTCGCTCAAATGGCTTCCGGCAAAATGGAGATATACCACCACGGCTGAAGCCACTTCGATTACGCTGTCTCCGCCAAACGCGAACAACGCAACGCTGTTCGCCCGGACTGCGGCGTACAGTGACACCGCAACTTCCACGAAGATCCATGCCAATGTGAGCAACTGGAGCGCACGAACAGCTTTGGCGCTCTGCAAGGTTGCGGCGTCAGGGACAATGTTCAAACTGGCATTGGATGCCAC
>JANXPR010000018.1 GCA_025357215.1 Acidobacteriaceae bacterium
AGCCGCCGCCGATGATCTTGCCCAGCGTCGTGAGGTCTGGATTGATCTTGAACAGTTCTTGCGCGCCGCCGCGGGCCAGACGGAAGCCGGTCATGACTTCGTCGAATAGCAGGACAGCGCCTTCGCGCTGTGTTTGGTCCCGCAGGAACTGCAGATAGCCGGCCTTGGGCGGCACGGTTCCCATGTTGCCGACGACAGGCTCCACGATCACGCACGCGATCTGATCTTTGAATTTCTGGAACGCCTCTTCCACGGCCCGCGGATTGTTGAACGGCAGAGCCAGCGTGAACTGCGCCTGCTCCGGCAACACACCGGCTGAGCCGGGGATGCCGAGTGTGGCCACGCCCGATCCGGCTTTCACCAGAAGCGAATCAGCGTGCCCGTGATAGCAACCTTCAAACTTGATGATGTACTTGCGATTGGTAAAAGCCCGCGCGAGGCGGATGGCCGACATGGTGGCCTCTGTCCCGGAACTGACGAACCGCACTTTCGACATCGAGGGAAACGCTGCAATCACTTCTTCCGCGAGTTCGGCTTCCATGGGCGTACACGCGCCAAAGCTGGCGCCATCACGATTGGCCCGCTCCACGGCTTCCACCACCGGCGGAAAAGCGTGACCCAGAATGAGCGGTCCCCAGGAGCCGACGTAGTCCACGTATTCGTTGCCGTCCACGTCCCACAGATGGCCGGCCTTGCCGTGCGTGATATACGGCGGGTCTCCGCCCACGGACTTGAACGCCCGCACGGGCGAGTTCACGCCTCCCGGGATGACCCGGGAAGCACGCTGGTGAAGCTGACGGCTCTTTTCCCTGGAAATGGCTGCTGTGGTGGTGGTCATAGCCTTACCAATATACCGCCGCCAAGGGCCAAGAGTGATGTGACGAAGCGCACAGAAGGGCGGACGTGGTGGATGGAGCGAAGCAGGCTGCGTTTGCCGCGCCGTGCCGCTCCTTGTCGCTAACCGCTGGCCGGCATTGCGTGCCACAATCCGCCTGGTAAGTGGGTTCTACTCACCAAGGAGGCGCGCGATGCGCAAAATAATTGGCTTTCTACTATTGATGACGGCATTCGTCACCGCAGTTCCAGCACAAACGATGACTCCAACGAACGACGCTAAAGATGACAAATCTGAGCCGTCCAGCCTGCCCACCAACAAGGAACTGGTTTCGCGGGCCAGGAGCGTCTACGTGGAATCGGACACCTTTTACATGAAACGCGAACACCTGGAGAGCTCTTTGCTCGGCCGGAAGGAATTCATCGCGTGGGATATGCGAGTCACGGAAGAGAAGAATCTGGCTGACCTGCTCATCACCGTGAAACGTGTTCCGTTTTCCAACCATTTCAATTACACGGTGACGCACCGCACGACGCAAACCACTGTAATGGCTGGCAAAGTGGATTCACTTGCAGGCAGGGTGTATGGGCTGATCGCGGACGAGATTGTCCACAAGATGAAAGAGTTTCGCGGCGATCCGTTTGCGAAACCGAAGGCGTAGCTCTGGTTTCGGCGAAGACAATTCACCACGGAGGCACGGAGAAAAAAACGCTGGGAGCCGGTCAGGCGGGCTGCAATTCAGGCAGAACCTCGGCTTCGAGAGTTTGAAAGTCGCGCCAGCAGCAAGATGCCCCACATTGCTTCCTCCGGGTCTCCGTGGTGCGAAAGAAATTCAATGTGCGATAGAATAGCAATGTGATTCTCCCCTTCGTCCGCGAAGTCCTGGCGGACGTGGAAAAGAGCCCTGGATTTCAGCAGGCGGCCGCATATCTAAAACAGCGTAGGGGGGAGGCAACTCCTTCCGCGGAGCGTATCCGTCTGTCCGGATTGGTTTTTTCCGCCAAGGCCCTGCTCATCCCGTATCTGCAACGCGTTTCCACCAAGCCTTTAATCGTTATCGCCTCCGACAACCGCGCGGCCGAAAAGTTATTCTCCGTGGTGCAAGCGTTTTGCGAATTGAGCGGAGCGTGCAGTCCGCAGGCGGTAGTCAAGTTGCCGGCGTATGACGTGCTGCCGTTTGAAAACATGTCTCCGCACCCTGAGATCCAAGAAGAACGCGCCACGGCATTGTGGAAAATTTCAACCGGCGCGGCGCGGATCGTCGTCACACCCATGGAAGCTACGGCCATGCGGTTGCGTTCAGCGGAACATTACTCGTCGCTGGCAAGGATCATTCGCCGAACGGACACGGTCGACGTAGAAGAACTCACGCAGCACCTGAACACCGTGGGCTACCCCGCCGTGGACGTAGTCGAAATGCCGGGACAATACGCTGTCCGCGGCGGATTGATCGATACGTATCCTCCGGAAGCCGAGCGTCCGCTGCGCATAGAGTTGTTTGGCGACGAAGTGGAATCGATCCGCAAGTTTGATCCTGGCACGCAACGTTCAGCGGCCGCCGTCGACGAAGTCGTGCTCTTGCCGCTGACCGAAACACCGGTCCGCGAGGAACTGCTTACGGAAATTCATGCGCGGCTTTCCGGTTCGCGCGTGCAAGGCACGGCGGAAGCCGTCCGCGATGCGCTGGCCGATACCGGCGTAACGGTGTTTCCCGGCTGGGAGTTTTACGCCAACGCCGGCGCGCCGCACACGCTGTTTGATCTGCTGCCGGACGCGATGGTCTTCGTGGAAGAACCTTCGGCCATTAAAGCCGAGCAGGACCGCTGGTGGGAAAAAGTTGTCCGCCGTCACGAGCAAAGCCTGGTAGGCAAGCTGGCCATGCCGGAAGATATCTTTATACCTCCGGACGAATGGGATGCGCTGATTGCCAAAAAGCCGGGCGGCGATCTGGAGCAACTTGGACTGCTACGCATTGCGCAGGCGGAAAACAAGCTCGGTCTGGTGACCGCGCCCGAAGTTACCGACGGCAATTTGATCGAATTTGCTTCGCAACCGACCTCGCGTTTTCACGGCTCGGTGCCGGGCATGATTGAAGAAGTAAAAAAGCTCACGGCCACGGGCCAGCGCGTGATGTTTGCCGCGCCCAACACCGGAGAAATGGAACGCCTGGCGGACATCTTTACGGAATATCAAGTTCCCTTCCGTATGGGAACGCGCACGCCGGCACCCGGTAGCGAAACTTATCTGGACGAGACGGCGTACTTTTCCGGCGATCTGCTCACCACAACCGTCGTTAAAGCGCAGGTGCCGAGTGGCTTTGCGCTGCCGGAATCGCATCTGGTGGTGTTTGGCGCGCAAGATCTGTTTGACGATTCCGAGATGACTCCGCAGCCGCTGCGCCGCAAATCAAAGACCGCGGCCTTCATGTCCGACTTCCGCGATCTTGCGGTGGGCGACTTTGTAGTCCACGTGGAACACGGCATCGGCATGTACCAGGGGCTGAAAGAAATCATGCAGGGCGAGGTGAGCGGCGAATACATGGTGCTGGAATTTGCCGAAGCCGCCAAGCTCTACGTTCCGCTCACGCGACTGGACTTGATCCAGAAATACCGGTCGGGCGAAGGCGCTGCGCCGCAGTTGAGCCGCCTGGGCGGCCAGGCGTGGGCCAAGACGAAAGCGCGCGTAAAGGCGGCCATGAAAGATATGGCCGACGAGCTGCTCAAGCTTTACGCCGCGCGCAAAGCGGCACAAGGCTACTCGTATGCTCCAGACTCGCAATGGCAAAAAGAATTTGAAGATTCGTTTGAGTTCAACGAAACCGACGACCAGTTGACCGCCACGGCGGACATCAAGCGCGACATGGAATCCACGCTGCCCATGGACCGCTTGCTCTGTGGCGACGTGGGCTACGGAAAAACGGAAGTCTCAATGCGCGCGGCGTTCAAGGCCGTGCAGGACAACAAACAAGTCGCGGTGCTGGCGCCGACAACGGTGTTGACCTTCCAGCATTTTGAAAATTTCAAGCGCCGCTTTGCCGCTTTCCCTATCACCATAGAAATGATGTCGCGCTTTCGCACAGCCAAACAGTTGAAAGAAGTTGCGGAGCGCGTGGAACAAGGCAAAGTCGACATCCTGATCGGCACGCATCGGATTTTGTCCAAGGACGTAAAGTTCCAGGACCTGGGCCTGGTGATCATTGACGAAGAGCAGCGCTTCGGTGTCCGGCACAAGGAGCGGCTGAAACAGCTGCGCAAGGAAGTGGACGTGCTGGCCATGTCCGCCACGCCGATTCCGCGCACGCTGCACATGTCCATGGTGGGGCTGCGCGACATGAGCGTGATTGAAACGCCGCCCAAAGACCGCATGGCCATACAAACGGTCGTCGCCGGATATGACACCGCGCTGGTTCAAGCCGCTCTGGAACACGAACTGGAACGCGGCGGGCAGGCATACTTCGTCCACAACCGCGTGGACACGATTTACGAAATGGCCGCCAAGCTTCAGGAGCTGGTTCCGCGCGCGCGCATTCTCGTTGGTCACGGGCAGATGAGTGAAGGCGAACTGGAAAAAGTGATGTACGGTTTTGTGCGGCACGAAGCGGACATCCTTGTGGCGACCACCATCATTGAAAACGGCCTGGACATTCCGCTGTGCAACACCATCTTTATTAACCGCGCGGACCGTCACGGACTTTCGGAGCTTTACCAGCTGCGCGGACGAGTCGGCCGGTCGAATCGGCGGGCGTATGCGTATTTGCTAGTACCGTCGGACACGGAGTTGACGCCCGTTGCACGGCGACGGTTGGCGGCGTTGAAAGAATTTTCCGATCTGGGTGCGGGCTTTAAGATTGCGGCTTTGGATCTGGAGCTGCGCGGCGCCGGCAACCTGTTAGGCGGCGAACAAAGCGGCAACATCGACGCTGTGGGCTTTGAGATGTACACCGGCATGCTGGACCGGGCCATCCGCGAACTGAAGGGCGAAGACCTTCCCGACAAGGTCAGCACGCAGCTGAACCTAGGAATTGATCTGCGCATTCCCACCGGCTACATCACGGAAGAAAACCAGCGCCTACGGATGTACAAGCGCGCTGCGGGAGCCGAGAGCGAATCGGCGATTGAAGACGTAAGGAAAGAGTTGCAGGACCGTTACGGCGAGCCGCCAATCCAGGTGCGTTATTTGCTGTCTGCCGCGTCATTGAAATTGCTCTGCGAGCGCGTCGGCGTGCTGACGATTGACCGCAAGCGCGACGTGGTGACCATCAAGTTCACGGAAGAAGCCACGATCGAGCCGGAGTTGCTGGCCAAGTTCGTCGCGAAGAATAAAGGAGCGCAGTTTTCTCCCGGCGGCGTGCTCAAGTTCAGCTTGAAGTCCACCCAACCGGAAGCAGTGATTGACCAGATCAACGGCCTGCTAAGGGAGTTGAGCGCGGACACTGTTTCGAAGGTATGGTTGCAGCCGAACTAGCAAACACCCTCTACGACTCCCGGACTCCAACCGGCTCTTGATCAACTTGAAGCCGTGGAGGAGGCGGCGGGGGCGGCGCAGCGATCCGCGCAGATGGGCGGCTCAAGGCTGGGGCATTATCTGGAGCGTAAACCAGAGGCCGCTCACGATATCTCCACGACGGAATTGACTCAAACAACCGAACCAACAGAATCGAAGCCACCAGGTACCACGATCTCTCCAGTTTGAGAACAAAGGAGAGGCCCATGGCCAATCCCAGCATAACCAGCGTGATGCTGAAGGTGCGGGAAAACTTGTTTACTTCTTTGGGTGACATGCTGGTTACCGGCCCGAAGGCCGGTGGGCCGTAGGCCACGGCACCGTCAAGCGCAGTTGAAGATTGCGCGTTACGCCATGCCCGCACCCGTAAATACAGATTGCGGGAATCTATCCGAAACAGACCCGTTCGTCGCAAGGGAAGCAGATTGAATGTGCCGCTTCCGCCTTGTTTGTCTTCCCAGGAAAAATAAATTCGCTGCCAGTTGTTCCAGCTTGGGGCGCCTGGTCCCAGCAGGACGGACCTGATTTGGTCACGTCTGAGCCCAAAGGACGCATGCCCGCCTATGAATACGGCCTTGTCAGAAGTCAAGAAGAGCAAACCTTGGTCCCAGTTGTAGCCGGATACAAAGAACCGCGGCGAGGGCGTGGGCGCAAAGCCGACCGGAATACCTTGCTCGATTGAGAACGGGCCTGTTTTGCCGGCCATGGTTTTCATGATGTTTTTCGCCATATGCCGGTTATTGCTGGCACTCAGGCACGCCAGCCCAAACTGGTACACACAAACGCTGAGTGCAGCGCCCACAGCCAGGGCCAGCCAATTTGAACCAAGAACCGGAGCAAACCGGGTGAAGCAGAACAGAATTGCGGCAGGAGGTACCACGTGCAGGGCCATAAGTATCAACAAACTGAGCTGGGTTCGGCCGGTGTTCGTCGCCGTGCTGACAACTACGGTTGCGCTGGGAACCACCGCGTACCCGGTGGCAACTGGGGAGACTTGTTCCGGCTCCTTTTCCGACTGTGCGATCAGGTGTTGTAAATGTGATTCCGGCATGGCGCACAAAGACGCAATGCGCTGCAGACGTCTCATGGTGGAAGGATGCGTCAACATCGCTTCCGAACTTCGACTCCACTGCAGGGGCATAAGGTTTAGCCGGGAAATCTTGGCCAGGGCCGTGATCATGGCTTCCGGGTCCTGCGTCGCGTGGACTGCGCCGGCGTCCGCCGTATACTCAAATTTCTTTTGAATGAAATAGTAGAACCAGAAGGAAACCAGCATTACCACAGCCTGAGCCCAGTTTGACGCGAACGCGTCTAGCACCGCCAAATGCAGCCTCTCCGGAACTGGAGTGAGGAACAGGAAGGCTTCTACGAAGCCGCCGATGAAGCCAAGAGCCATTCCGGGCAATACCATGCACCCTACCAGCATGAAGGTCAGCTTCTGCGCGTGCTTATGGCGCAAGTGCGTCAGCTCGTGGGCGGCTACAGCATCCACCTCACGCTGGCTAAGCTTCTCAAGCAAATAGTCAGTCAAAAGGACGGTCTGTTTTGTGGTGGCAAAAGCATTGGCTACGCCGCTGCGCGCGGTGGGAACTACAAACACCTGCTGGACTTTGACACCCATATGCTGGGCCAATCCAAATATTCGGTCGCGCAGAGGTCCGCTGGTGACTGCTGAAGGATGGTTTTTTTCAAGCCTCGCGTGGAGCTGAACGCACAGCAAATAAGTAAGCCAGGCCAAAGCTACCAGAGCAACACCTGCACGGAAATTGGAAACGATGGTGAAAAACCCGGCGATGTAAAGGGTCAGCGGGAAGAAAACTTTTCCCATGCTGGCCAGCTGTCGCGCCATGAATTGCGACCACGTCCAGGAAACGCTGCGAATGCGCAGAAAAACTTTATAGGACAAAGCTGTGCACAGGAGATAGGTGGTCCAGCTAGGCACGGTAAATAACAGAACCTGAGCAAGAATTCCACGCCAGCCGCTGGTCCACTCTAGAAAAGTGAACAGCTCGGAAATCTGGCTCCGCGTGTTGAGATGGGTGAGTCCCCATAACAAGAAAGTCCCGTTCACACAAAACTGCATGGTCCGCATGAAACTGAACCATGCTGCCGCAGGATCAGAGCCGCCACGTCGCAGCGCGGCCGCGCGGACGATGAAAACGAAAGTGACTGGAACGATAACGAACAGCGCTGTATAGAACGCCAGCCAAAGCAATTCAGACCGCGAATAGCCAAAAGCGATTCTGAGAGGAACGGTGGGCGCGGCGACTGCGAGTTTATATTGAAAAATACCCGGGAGAGCTGGGCCTGAGACAGCCGCCGGGCCTTGCATGCCCTTGACACGGATGTCAGGCAAACTAACTCTGAGATTCAGGTTTTCAACGCCGCTTCCGTGCAAAATCTCAAGAAGAGGCTGGAAATCGAAAGTGCCTTCCACCACAAGTCCATGGCGCTGCATCGGACCACGGCACATTCCAGCCAGTGACCTTCCTTCGGCTTCTTTCCGAAATGACTGAATCCGGCTCTTCTGCTCGGCCGTGAGGAAGCCTCCGAACTGGCGTTGTACATCCAGGCGCTCAATGGTGCAGTTCCAGCGGCTGACGAAGAAGCTTCTGACATCTGCCATAGCAGAGATGTCCGTGGAATTACTAAGGTTGAAATGGGTAACACCGTTTTCATCCACGCGCAAAGAGAGAGACGCTATTTTCTGGGCGGGCGCGTCCCCTTGGTCATCGTTTGCATCCCCGCCCTGGGCAGAGAGAAGGCGCGAGAAAACAAACACAGCAAGAAAGGCTCCCAGGACGATTGGGCAGAATCTGAACTTCATACTAGAGAACATGATAGGCCCTAAATTCTGGACATAAAGATGACTCAATAACAGCTACC
>JANXPR010000029.1 GCA_025357215.1 Acidobacteriaceae bacterium
ACAAGGTAGCTCCCGCAGCTTCCAAGAAAGAGTTTTCCGCGTCCAGATAAAACAACAGGGTAGGGGTCCCCATGAGCAGCGCCACACCCACTTCGGCGCCCGGAAAAATCGTCGCCCGGGCCGCCAGTGTGCACATCGATAACGTCTGCAACGCATTTCTGCACGACTGCTTCCGGCAATTTGGCATCCACGTAGTCGCCGTGCCGGGGGACGTGGTAGAAGTCCTGAATCGCCAAAAATTTGAAGCCTGCGTGTTGCGCTTGTACGATCCTGAAGCTGAACGCATTTTGAATGCGGCGCGTAACTCCACTTCCAACCGGCGCATGGTGATTTACGGTATTGCGCGCTCCGCGCATGAAGCCCTGCTGCATTCCAACTTTGGCGTGAACGCTATTTTTGACGAACCGCTGGACCGCCAAAGCGTACTGAAGGTGGTGCGCTCCACGCATCTGCTGGTGCTGCATGAGTTGCGCCGCTACGTGCGCGTTCCGGTGATTTCCGAAATGGTCATTGATGCCAGGCGCCGGCAGCACCGCCGGCGTAACCATGGACATCAGCTCCGGCGGCCTGGCCGTACGCTGCCCGGCGAACCTACCCTCCACCGATCCCGTGAAAGTTACCTTGAGCCTGCCCGGCTCGCCCAAGCTTGTGCTGCGCGCTTTTGTTTGCTGGAAACGCGAGAACGATAAAGCTTACGGCATGCGTTTTGACCCTTCCGATGACCGCCGCTTCAGCGTCCGCGGCTGGATCGACCATTATTTAGAAATCGTGTAACCTGTAGCTTCTTGCCGCGTATCGTTTCTGGAGCCGGATTCTACCCTCATGAATACTATTGAACTCAACAAGGTCCGCAAGACCTACGATTCGTTTGTCGCCGTCAACGAAGTTTCCTTCAACATTGGTGAAGGCGCGGTGTTCGGCCTGCTCGGTCCTAACGGCGCGGGCAAGACCAGCACCATCCGCATGATGATCGGCATTACCCAGCCGGACAGCGGCACCATCAACATATTTGGCAAACCTTTTGAACGTGCGAGCCTGCAACGGATCGGGTACCTGCCGGAAGAGCGCGGTCTGTATAAGAAGATGAAGATCATTGACCAGTTGGTGTTCCTGGGCGAGTTGCACGGCATGCAATCCGGCGACGCGCGCAAAAAAGCCCAGGAATGGTGCGAGCGCCTGGAGATCGCCGAGAAACTTGGCAGTAAAGTAGAAGAGCTTTCCAAGGGCATGCAGCAGAAGATCCAGTTCATCGCCGCTCTCCTGCACGATCCGGACTTCGTGATCATGGACGAACCGTTCTACGGTCTTGATCCGGTCAACGCTGGCCTGCTCAAGGACGTGATGCTGGACCTGAAAAAACGCGGCAAGACGATTCTTTTTTCCACCCACCGCATGGACCAGGTGGAAAAGCTTTGTGACAGCATTTGTCTCATCAACAAAGGTCTACCCGTGCTGCAAGGCGAGTTGAAGGAAGTGAAGGCGCGTTACGGCAAGAGCAACGTACAGATCCAGTACGAAGGCAGTGGCGACTTCCTGCAAAACAAGGCGCTGGTCGGTTTCGCGAACGATTACGGGAATTATGTGGAAGTCCGCATGACGCCGGGGGCCGATCCGCAAGAGCTCTTACACGCGGTCGCCAGCCAGGCCCGCATTCTGCGCTTCGAAATGATGGAACCGTCACTGGAAGAAATTTTCATTGAGACCGTGGGGAAGACCGATGCATAACATTCTGATTATCGCCAAACGCGAATACCTGGAACGCGTCCGTCAACGCTCGTTCCTGATTATGACCATCCTTATTCCCGCGCTCATGTTCGCTGTGACGGTAATACCGTCTCTGATCGCCAACACTGGCGCCAGTTCTAAACATGTGGTGGTAGTGGCGGCGGACAAGCAGACCGCCGAGCTCATCCGCGCGCAAATCCAGAACAGCGGCGACAGCCGGCCGGACAATGGTCTTGCGAAGAAGAACGCGCAGGCTCCCTCCCGCTACCAGGTCGATCTGGATACCGACACGTCAGAACAAAAGCGCGCCGCGCTTACCGAGGAAGTGAAACAGAAGAAACTGGATGGCGTGATCTGGGCCACGGACGATGCCATTGCCGCCAACAAGGTCCCTTACATCACGCGCGACACCTCCAGTTTGAACGAAGTCTTTGGCATTCAGGATAAAGTCAGCCGCGCCATGCACCGGCGCGCTTTGAAACAAAAGGGATTGAGCGATGGCGAGGTTGAGGGCGCCCTCAAACCGGTGGAACTGGACCCGCAAAACCCAACGGGAGGAGGAAAGAATCCGTTGGTCACGTTCTTTACCGTGTTTTCCATGGTGATGGTCCTCTACATCACGGTGCTGCTCTACGGCATCAACGTGATGCGCGCTGTCCTGGAAGAAAAAACTTCGCGCATCATGGAAGTAATGCTGGCCACGTGCAGCGCCAAGGAAATGATGGCGGGTAAGATTCTGGGCGTAGGCGCGGTGGGACTAACGCAGATTGCCATCTGGGTCACCACGTCAGCCATCCTGGGCGGCAGTGGCGCCTTGGCCATCAGCGGCGGGTTCAAGGGATTGATTACCGGTTCTATGCTGGTTGGTTTCGCGGTGTTTTTTCTGTTGGGCTATACCTTGTACGCAACGCTTTGCGCCGCCGTGGGCGCCATGGTGAATTCCGAACAAGAAGCCCAGCAGATGCAGTTTTTTGTGATGATGCCCATGATCCTGTCGGTCATCATCCTGGTGAACATTCTGCAATATCCGGGCACGCCGCTGGCGTTTTGGGCGTCAATCTTCCCGTTCACCGCGCCGCTTATCATGTTCGCGCGTATTGCTCTGGAAACTCCAAAATGGTGGGAGATTGCGCTCTCTATTGGGCTGTTGGTGGGTACCATCTACGGTCTGCTGGTGCTCTGCGGCCGCATCTATCGTGTGGGTATTCTGATGTACGGCAAGAAACCCACTCTCCCGGAGATTATTAAGTGGGTCAAATACTCCTGATCTTTTACGCCTGATCTTCACTCCTGACCTTGGGGCGTGCAGGTAAGCGCGCTGCGAATACTGGCTGCGGATAAGAGACGCCGGCAGGTAAAATTGTTGGCGGATGGTATTGGCAGCCCAAAACGAAGGCCAAGAAATCA
>JANXPR010000043.1 GCA_025357215.1 Acidobacteriaceae bacterium
GGCGGCGGAGGCGGGCGTGCGCGTGCTGTCGCTCGCGGTGCAGAGTACGACGCTCGATGATGTGTTCGTCCACTACACGGGACGCCAACTTCGCGACCAGCTCGCCGATGCGCCGCTGTATCAATCGCCTGTTGCGTGGGGGAAATAAAGCATGGCCTACTTCCAGAGCGAACGCATGATGGCCATTGTGGAGCGTGATCTCCGCAAGTTCTTCCGGTCGCCTGCATTGATGATGGCCGCCATGATCTTCCCTTTGGTGCAGCTCATCGTGCTGGGTAATGCGTTTGGCGGAAAGATCCGCGACGCCAAGCTGGGCATCTGCGACCACGATCATGGACCGCAGTCCGTGCGCGTGATTGAGTCGCTGCGCGCCGTGCAAAGCAACGCCCGCACCTTTGAAACGATTGTTTATACCGACGAAAAGCTGATGGTCGCCGACGTCCGCAAGGGCGACCTGAACGGGGCACTGGTCATCCCGCCGCAGTTCTCGCGTGACGTGTATTCCCATGCGCGTCCTAAGATCGGGCTGGTGCTGGACAACACCGATAACTTCATGACGTCCACTTTTGAGCAGACCATGGGCGATCTGGTTGCGGCGCTCAATCAGCCGGACGTCCAGCCGCGCGTGGTACAACAAGTCGCGTTGCAAGTTGTGGAGCTCTATCCTTATATCGAGTACATGAAATACCTGCTGCCCGGTTCCATTACGCTGGCCATGTTCGTGAGCGTGATGATCGGCGGCGGCATCGTCTATATCGACGACAAAGCACGCGGCGTGCATGAAGGCTACCTGGTCACGCCCATCACCAAGGTAGAACTGGTCGCCGGACTCAACGTAGCCGGAGCGTTGAAAGCCATGGGCGCGGGGGTGGTTTTAACAATCATAGGCTCGCTGATTGCCGGCGTGGGCAGCACGTTTCAGCCCGCGAATCTGTTCTGGCTGTTGCTGCTAATCGCGTCCACGTCGTTCGCGTTCATCGGCATGATGTTCACCATGATGGTGCGGGTCAACGATCCACTGATCCCACGCGCGATCTTCGGCATCCTGAACACGCTTTTGTATTTTCCCAGCGGGGCGATTTATCCCGTACAGGCGTTCCCCAAATGGCTACAGTGGATCGCTTTTATTGATCCTTTTACTTATTCCGTCCACGGTTTCAAGGCGGTTCTGCTGAAAGGCGTGGGACTGGCTGCAATCTGGCCCGACCTGCTGTATCTTAGTGGGTTCGCGGTTGTGATGTTTGTGCTGTCCACTCTGCTATTCAAACGCACTCTTTAAAGAGGATTCACTGGCCATGGGTCTGTTGGACGCAAATGAATATGATCCGCGACCGGCGCGGCGCCGCTGGATGATGGCAATTGCCGGCGCGGTGCTGGCCGTTACATTGCTGGTCCTGTGGTTCTGGCCGAGCGGACGGTTCCGCCACTGGCAGCAATGGAACACCGCCAACAAATTCTTTTTCGCCCTGGAGAATAAGGATTTTGATACAGCCTACGGGCTATATTTCGCCGATCCGGAGTGGAAACAGCATCCGGAAAAATACAATCAATATCCCCTGGCGCGGTTCACTCTGGATTGGGGACCGGCCAGCGACTTCGGCATCATGGTTTCACACCACGTGGACTGCGTGATTGATCCACCGAAGAAGGGATTCGTTTCGGCCAGTGGCGTGGTGGCATTGGTAAAAGTCAACCAGCGCACGGAGCCAACGTTGCTGTGGATTGAAAAGAAAAACGGCACCATCACCACGTCACCCTGGGACCTTTATTATCTGACCCACGATTCGCCGTTGGTCCGGGCCCGCTGTATCGATCAAGAGTAACCACGGGCAGGAATAAGATCGGGTAAGAATAAGACCCGCACAGTTGCCCGCAGGCGGCTTGTCTGTTTTTGATGTTCTCGGTGTCTATTTCAGTGCGCAAACGCGCCATACAAAGGAAACATCCTCATGGGATTGCTGGACGCACCAGAATATGATCCGGGGCCGGCGGAACGCCGCTGGCGGATCGCGAAAATTTCCATCGGAGTGGGCGGAACGCTGCTCTTGGTCTTTCTGTCTTTCTGGTTCTGGCCCAACGGCCGATTCCGCCATTGGCGGCAGTGGAGCATTGCCACGGATTTTTTTGCCGCCCTGCAACAAAAGGATTTTGACACGGCCTACGCGTTGTATAACGCCGCTCCGGACTGGAAGCAACATCCAGAGAAATACAACCAGTATCCTCTTCCTCAGTTCACACTGGATTGGGGACCATCGAGTGACATAGGCGTACTCAACAGCTTCCGCGTGGATTGCGCCAAGGAACCGGAATCCAAAGGATCGGTTTCGTCCAGCGGAGTGATCGTGGTGGTAACAGTGAACGACCGGTCAGAGCCGGCCTACCTTTGGATAGAAAAAAAATCGCGGACCATTACCACGTCGCCGTACAAAGTAATCTGCCACCCGCGCTAAAGGTGGTGGGAGTGCGGGGCAAAAAACGTCTCCGCGCCTTGCTTCACAAACTGTTGAAGCGATAGATCAGGCGCGGAGTTGATTTTGTTCTGAACACGAGCAGACCGGGAAAATCGGAAGACTCCCCGGCTCGAATCGGGCGTAGTTACTTCTTGCCGCCCTTGTCGTCAGCCTTGGGTTCCGCGGCTTTCTTGGCAGCGGCTTTCTTACCACCTTTTTTGCCACCCTTTTTGCCGCCTTTTTTGCCGGTGTCACCACCTTTTTTGCCGGTGTCAGAGGTCTTGGCGTCGCCACCCTTTTTGTCGTCTCCGCCTTTTTTGGCGTCTTGTGCAAACGCCATGGTTCCGCAGAGCAGGCACAGGGCCATCAGCTTAGCAATCGTCTTCATTTTGGATCTCCTTTGTCTCTTCTTTTGTCTCTTTGTGATTTTCGAGGGCCGGGGAGGCCCTGTCCGAATGCCGGGGAATTATAAAGACTCAAGGCCAAAAACAGTACTAAATAAGGTAGCCGGGTGAATACCGGGGCCGGAGGGTGTTTTCAGGGGTTAAACGGCGAAAAGGGGGCCGGAGGGCGGAAAGAGTCGTGACCTTGATCCTACTGCGACCTCTCGAACGCTTACGCGCCCGGTGCAAGTGCTTTCTGCAACGTCGCCTCGTCGCCCACGTTCATCGCTGTCTGTGTGCGGTCGATCGAGCGCATCAGTCCGGTAAGGACTTTGCCCGCGCCCACCTCAATAAACGTCTTCGCTCCGAGAGAAATCAATTTCTGCACGCAGCCCACCCACTGGACTGTCCCAGTCACCTGCCGAACGAGCGCGTCACGGGATGCGTCGCCGGTGGTTTTTGGTTCGGCGTCAATGTTGGCGACCACAGGCACATTGGGGTTATTGAATTTAAGCCCGGCCAGATCTTTGGCCAAGCGGTCTTGTGCCGGTTGCATCATGGCGCAGTGGAAAGGAGCACTTACGTCCAGCATGATGGCGCGCTTGGCGCCGCGTTCCTTGGCCAGTTCGGCGGCACGGGTTACCGCTCCGGTAGCGCCGGAAATCACAATCTGGTCGGGCGAGTTCACGTTGGCCGACTGCACCACTTCGCCTTGCGCGGCGTTGGCACAGACTTGCAGAAGTTGATCGATAGGCATGGCCAGAATCGCGGCCATGGCACCTTGTCCGGCGGGGACGGCTTCCTGCATGTACTTGCCACGATTGCGCACGGTGCGCACGGCGTCCGCGAAGTCGAGTGTTCCGGCGACGACGTGTGCGGAGTACTCGCCCAGGCTGTGTCCGGCAACGCATTGCGGAGTGATTCCCTTTTCAGCCAGCACGCGGGCCACGGCCACGCTTACGGTGAGAATCGCCGGCTGGGTGATCTCCGTCATGCGGAGCTTTTCTTCCGGACCATCAAAGCAAAGCTGTGACAGGCTGAAGCCCAGAGCATCGTCGGCTTCTTGAAAAGTTTTTTGGGCGACGGGATAGAGCGAGGCCAGCTCTTTTCCCATTCCGGCGGCTTGCGAACCTTGTCCGGGAAACAGGAAAGCGACGTTGGAGAGACTCATGTGTTTTTATTCCTTGCGGTCAGCCGCGGATCACACACGGGCTGCGGTGAGTTCCTGCTCGATACGGGGGTTCACGCCGGACTCGTGATACTGCTTGGCCACGCGGATGGCGTTCTTGATGGCGTTGGCATTGGACGCGCCGTGCCCGACGATGGCCACGCCCTTGATGCCCAGCAGCGGCGCGCCGCCGTATTCGGAGTAGTCCAGGCGGCGTCCGAAGTTGGTGAAAGCTTTGCGCGAAAGCATCGCGCCCACCTGCGAAGTGATGGTGGAACTGAGCGACTCTTTCAGCAGGAAGCGGACGGCATCCACCAGTCCTTCAGAAATTTTCAGCGCCACGTTGCCGACAAAACCGTCGCAAACGATCACGTCCACGCTGCCGTTGTAGAGGTCGCGGCCTTCCACGTTGCCCAGGAAGTTAAACGGAATTTCTTTCAACAGCGTAAAGGCCTGGCGGGTGAGTTCGTTCCCCTTGGTTTCTTCTTCACCAATGGAAAGCAGACCAACGCTGGGCTTGGAAACGCCGAAGATCGCGCGGAAATAAATTTCGCCCATGATGGCGAACTGGGCCAGGTTTTGCGGCTTGGAATCCACGTTGGCGCCCACGTCAATCAGCATGGAAGGCTTACCCTTGGACGTGGGAAACACACTGGCCAGCGCGGGACGGTCCACTCCGGGCAGAGCGCCCAGCACCATCTTGGCGGTGGCCATGGCAGCGCCGGTGTTGCCGGCGGTAACAAAGCCGACAGCTAATTTGTCGCGGACCAGGCGAAGGCCCACGTGCATGGTGGAGTCCTTCTTGCCGCGCACCGCCTGCACCGGTTTCTCATGCATGCCGATGATCTGCGTGGCATTCACAATCTCAATGTTGGCGCCCGCGGCGGAAGGATGGCCAGCCAGATCGGCCTTGAGTTGGGCCTCTGGGCCTATCAGGAGAACTTTAACTCCGGGATAGTGCCGCACAGCCAGCAAGGCCCCTTCAATCTCCGGATTGGGGGCCCGGTCAGAACCCATTGCGTCAACGGCAACTATGGTTTCCACGGAGTGTGCGTTAGCTCTTTTCCTTTACAGCCGTTATTTCGCGGCCTTTGTAGTAGCCGCACTTGGGACAGACGCGGTGAGGCAGCTTGCGCTCGTGGCAGTTAGGACACTCGGAGACCGAAGCGGCCACGAGGAAGTCATGTGCGCGGCGGGTGGACGTGCGCTGTTGCGAATGCCGCCGTTTAGGATTTGCCATGGTACTTGTTACCTTTCATTGGCGCGCGACCAACAAGGGCCACGGCGCATGAGAATTCTTTGTTTCTTGTTTCTTCTGCGTTGAGACGCCTTGCGTCCCTAACGGGCTTAACGTCTTTAACGTTCGAGCTTTTCGCGGATGTCTTTGAGCGCGGCCCACCGCGGTTCGTCCAAGGGCGCCACGCAATCACATTTGCCGGTATTCAAGTTCGTGCCGCATTGCGGGCAAAGCCCTTTGCAATTCGGCTTGCACACCTGCTTGACCGGCAACGCCAGCAAAACCTGCTCTTTCAGCACGTCTTCCAGCAGAAGGCCGTCGCCTTCATAGTACCCGATTTCGGTTTCCGCGGCGTTGATGGAAGACTCGTCACCAGCAGCGTCAACACCCAGCGGGCGGTAGATCAAATCAAAAGCTTCAGAAACCTTGTTCTCCACCGGCTCCAGGCAGCGGGCGCAGTGGGTAGTAATTTCCGTGGCCAACTTGGCCACCAGCCGGATGTCCTCAACAATGTTCTTGCCGCCGCGATGTTCGCGAATCAGCTCGGCGCGACCTTTGGATTGTAAAGGAACCTTCTGTTCCAGATCCTCGCCCAACTCAATTACACCGGGGGCGAAGCTTTCATCAAATTCCAAATTCCGGAGCTCAAGATCCTTTATTTTTATAAACATAGAGCTACTCCAGAATCTTGAATGCCAGGTGAGAAGGTACGCTGGGGACGTCTTTAAGAATAACGGCGTTCGGGAGGGGGTGTCAAGGATTGCGACCCAAGGCTCCCTTACCGCGGATTTTCGCGGATTCGCGCGGATCGAGGGCCGGGCTTTTTTAGACGTTGCGTCGGGAGACGTGGCAGTGCCACGTCTCTACGTTGAGATTGTCGAACTGAAAATTGTTCGAATCGACCACGTCTTACGAATTACCCAAGCCTTCAGTCCCCGTAGCTTCTGCATCGCCGTGCAGGGCTGAAGTCGCGTTACGGGCGCGCTTGCGTCCTTCCTCCACGAGTTTGCGGGTAGCATCCACGGCGGCGTCGGCAGCAGAACCGGCGCTTTCGGCGAGTCTTTCACGGGTCTCTTCGCCAGCCAGTGGCGCGAACAGCAAACCCACACCAATACCAATACCTAAACCTGCGAGAAAAGATTTCATGGGGAAGTGCTCCTTTCAAGGACTATGACACAAAGTAAGCAAGGACCATGCCGCCTTCCGGATTGGAAACTTGTGAAGGCGGGCCGATACGGTTTTTTTGGCCGAAAACCAACTCCCGCTTCAAGATAGAAGCGGGCTGAGAAGAATCTGTTGCCCAGGACTTGCAGCCTTGACCGCAAAAACTGTCTTGCAGCGGTTGACAGCTAAGCTGTCCGCAAAAGAAAGCTGCGTTAGAAGTTCATTCCCCCCGGCTGTTTACCGCCGTTCAACTTAGCTGCGGCAATCTGTGCCGCCGCGGTCTTGGGGTTCTCTTTCTGAATCAGCTGATAAAGCGCAGCCGCCTGATCAGGGGCTGACTTTTCGTACATTTCCGCGCGGTCCAACTGCGCACGGACCTTGGGGACCGTGTCCGTTGGATGGTCTTCCAGGTCCTTGTAAACCTTGGATGCCTCCGCCGCGCGGTTGGTAGCACGGTAGAGCTGAGCGAGAGAGACTTTGGCCAATGCGGAAAGGTCTTTGTCGCCAAATTCGGAAGCAGTCTTGAGCGCGGGTTCAGCCGCAGCGTTGTCGCCGGCCTGCATGGCGCTTACGCCTTCCATATAGCGTGCCACGCGGCCCGGACCAACCATGGAATACTTGCCCGCCACTTCCTTGAATACCTTTTGGGCAGCCTTGGAGCGCTCGGCAATGGTAGCGTAGCCGACGGTGCCGTCTGTAGCCGGGGGCGCGCTGGCTGGACGCAACGGCTGGCCGTAAACACGCAAAGCCGTGCCCAGGTCAATGTTGCCCTTTTCCAGGAGCTGGCTGCGCCAGGTAAAGAACCCAACAGTCCCCAGGACAACGAGTACGACCAGCACGATGCCCCAAACAACAGGATTCTTGTGGCCTGCCGCCCACGCGGCGGCGTCTTTGGTGGTGGTGGCCAGCTTGTCTTCTTTCAATTGACGACGGGTATAACCTTGCACGTTGGAAACCTTCTTGGTGGGATAAGTGCCTATGAATTCATAGAGTTTAGCAGGGGCCAGATCACTGCGTCAACGCATTCAAGCATCGCGTACTCAGTGCTTTACCTCCGTACGATCTGCATGATCGAGCGAATCGCAGGCAGCAGTACAGCGCTTACGGTAGTCTAACTAGTTGGAGTCAAGGATTGAGGGTACGCATGTGCGTAAGAAGCTGGGAATTGCCCTGCTGGTTGTGCTGGTTCTTCTTGTGGCTGCGGCGCTGATTGTCCCGCAGTTGATTGATGTAAACAAATATCACGACCAGATCGTGGCGCAGTTGCAGGAAAAGCTGGGCCGCCAGGTCTCGCTGGGCAACATGGGACTCAGTCTGTTTCCGCCGTCATTCAAGGTGGAAAACGCCGTGATCTCAGAAGACCCGCGCTTGAAGACCGAGCACCCTTTTGCTGACGTCCATAAGCTTTCCGTAAGCGTGGAGTTCTGGCCCCTGCTCAGCAAAAACGTCAAGGTCAAGTCGTTGTATCTTGACCGTCCGCTGATTGAGTTGGTGAAAGATGCGCAAGGCACATGGAACTTTGCCAGCCTCGGATCGGCTTCTGCTAAGCCCTCGCCCAAAGAGCCCGCGGATAAATCGTCGGAGCCGATCAGCTTTGCAAATCTCGAAATCAGTGACGGCCAGGTGGCCATCACTGATCTGCAAAAACGCGAATCACGCGCGGTGTACGATCACATTGATCTTCTGATCAGCGGCTTTGCTCCGGACAAACAGTTCTCGCTGAAAACCGAAGTCCATTTGCCAGGAGAAGGCAAACAGATTCTTTCTTTAAGTGGCGATGCCGGGCCGATTTCTCAATCCGACATGATGCAGACGCGCTTTGACGGCCAATTGAAGTTGGACCAGGTCTCTATTTCCGGCGTGCAGAAATTTCTGAACCTGCCAGCGCTGGCTGGCACGGAAGCGCTGATCTCCGGCGGCGCCAAGATCAAAAATGCTGACGGCAAATTGGCTTCCAGCGGCAACCTGCGCATGGAGAATACGCGGATTCGCAACGTAAACGTCGGCTACCCGATCGCGCTGGATTACGACCTTATGGACGATCTGAAGAACGAAGAACTGCTGGTCCGCAAAGGCGAACTCAAGCTGGGACCAACGCCCATCACGCTGGCTGGGACGCTGAACCTGAAGCCGACTCCGGCGCAAGCCGACTTGAAAGTGACGGCCAGTAACGCGTCGATTGAAGAAATGGCGCGGCTGGCTTCCGCCTTCGGCGTGGCCTTTGGCGAAGGCATGGAAGTGAAAGGACGCGTGGACGCCAACGTCCAGGCGCGTGGGCCGCTGGATAAAGCCGTGCTCAACGGGCACGTTTCCGCGCGCGACCTGTTCATCAGCGGCAAGGAACTGCCGCAGCCGGTGAAGATCAGCGCGATTGAGCTGACCATGACGCCGGACGCCATCCGCTCGAACGATTTTGCGGCGTCGACGGGCTCGACGAACGTCAACATGAATTTTGCGCTGTCACAATACGCCACCAACAACAGCATCATCAGCGCGGGAGTGAAAGCTCCGAACGCGCGCATTGCGGAGCTGTTGAACATCGGCAAAGCTGCGGGCGTTTCCGCACTCGACGGTATCAGTGGCGACGGCGCACTCAGCCTTGACGTTCACGCCCAAGGCCCGACCAAGAACATGTCCGCGCTCGCGTTCAGCGGGTCAGGAAAAATACAGGAAGCAAAGTTACAGCTTCCCTCGTTGACAAAGCCGGTCATGATTCACAACTCGGACATCGCCTTCAGCGAAAACTCTATCGCGCTGGATAAAGTTTCCGCTGCGGTTGGAGGAACGAACGCCACGGGATCGCTTACCCTTAAGAATTTCGCCGAGCCGCAAGTCAAGTTCACGCTGACCGCGGACAAGATCAACGTGGCTGAGTTGCAGCAACTCACAGCTACACCGCCACCGGCCAAGCATGCTTCCACGAAAGATTTCTGGCGGATCGTACCGGATGCCTCGGCGGAACCCGGACCGGCATCCGCTGATGGTCCCAGCATAGTCAACAAAATGACGGGCAGCGGCACGCTCAACGTTGGCACGTTGACTTACGACGATCTGGTGTTGAACAACGTGCACACCGACGTTGCTCTCGATCGCGGGCTGATCAAGCTGAATCCGCTCACCGCCGACGTTTACGGCGGCAAAGAGACCGGCAACATCACGCTGGACCTTCGTCCCACGCAACCGGTGTATACGGTGAATCTGAAGACGGACAAAGTGGACGCGAACAAACTCGTGTCATCCGTTTCGTCCATCAAGCAAACGCTGTACGGAATGCTGGCGTCCAATGTGAATGCCAGTTTTAGTTCGACGTCTGCCGACTCTATCGCGCGAAGTTTGAACGGCAAAGTGGATATGAACCTGACCCAAGGCAAGCTCATGCACGTGGACCTGATGCGTGAACTGGCCACGGTTGGTAAGTTTTTGGGCAGCCAGCAGGGCGCGTCGCAAGGCTTTACCAACCTGTTGCAGCTCTCCGGAAATTTTGACGTGAAGAACGGCGTGGCCACCACCAACAACCTAAAGGCCCTGGTGGATGGCGGCACGCTCTCCGCCGCCGGGCTGGTCAATCTGGCCGACCAGTCGCTGAACATGCACGTGACGGCCGTCCTGAACAAAGCCATGAGCCAGCAGGTAGGCGGATCACAAGTAGGTGGGTTCATGAATACTGCGCTGGCCAACAGCCAGGGTGAACTGGTGCTTCCGGTGATCGTTACCGGAAACTTTCAACACCTGCAATTCGCGCCGGACGTTCAACAGATCGCGCAAATGAAACTGCAAAACTTGCTGCCTACCTCCAAAGATCCTGGACAACTCACCAGCGGGATACTGGGGCAACTGCTGGGCGGCAAGGGGCAGAACGGCACAGCGTCAGGACAACAACCCGGCCAACAAAAAGGCGGCGTGCAGGGCGTACTGGACGCGTTGGGCGGAAAGAAACCGGCGGACAACAAGACTGCCGGACCAACGCCAACACCGCAAGAAAACCAGAATCCTCTGGGCGATATATTGGGGCAATTTGGCAAGAAGAAGAAACCATCTCCTACGCCGACGCCAGTGCCGAAGTAAGTCCGGCGAGCAGACTTTTCTTGCCGGACTAGAGTCCCCCTCTAAATTTCTTAGCGGACTTGCGGCACGAGTAAAACTCGTGCCCTGACAACTTGTCTCGCCCATGGAAAGATTGTTTTTTCACGAGCGGACGATGTGTCTGGCTCGCCTCCGAATGACACTTGGACGGTGCAAACGGAGAGTCACAAGTGCGGAACTGGAGTTCATCGGCGCTTCCTCCTGCCTAGTTCTTTAGTCTTAAGAGATCACGCTCTCACCCGGCACATATGCACACACCCGGGTGCATCTCCTTAGTTATCAGCACTTCAGGTCAAGAGTCATTTGTACTTCCGATACATGGCCCTGTACTTCCGGTGTCTTAACTACGCTCTCTGGTAATGCGATTCTGTACACAGTTCCCAAGGTCCGGGCCGTCGACTATCCCCCCAGTTGCAGCCCCAGAAACATGAAGTGTTAGTTCATTCCTATTTGTTAGGCCTAAAGGAGAAGACTGTGGCTGTCCCGCGTTTTAATTACGAGCTACCCCGCGCCCGCAATGACCGGAAAGTAATAAGCCTGGTCCTGCACGTCCTATTCATTATCTTTTTGTTGAAAGTGGTGCCACTGATTCCATCGTCACCGGCAGTGAGCGTGAAACACGCAGAAGCAATTCCGTTGTATGTGCCCAATCTTGAGCCCAAGCCGGTTGCACCGGTGATCAAGCCGGAACCCAAGCTTACGGTTCCACCCCAGGTTTTGGAAGTACTGAACAAGCCCAGAATTGTTGCTCCGCCAGCGCCCAAGATTGAACCGCCGAAGCTGGAGATAAAACCGAAATTTGAAGAACTGGCCAGGGTGCAGACTCCCAAGCCGAAGCTGGAACAGAAAGTAGTCACTGGCGCGTTTGCCACTCCGGAAGCGCCAAAGACAGTGG
>JANXPR010000080.1 GCA_025357215.1 Acidobacteriaceae bacterium
CGCGACTTCCGCGGAGTTTCCACCAAGTCCTTTGACGGACGCGGTAACTACACACTGGGTCTGCGTGACCAGTTGATCTTCCCGGAAATCGACTACGCGAAAGTGGACAAGCTGAAAGGCATGAACGTGACGATTGTGACCACGGCGCGTGACGACAACCAGGCGCTGGCGTTGCTCAAGCATATGGGGATGCCGTTCAGGCCATAGCAGATGGCAATTAGCAACTAGCAATTAGCTTGAGCATGGAAGCGCTGGCGAAGTGAACAGAGCGCAGACGTTAGTAAGTTTGAATTGGTTTTGAAATAGAAGCAGTTGGGTAACAAGTGAATCGGCAGGAGTAAAAGAACGTCTCGGAACGAAGAGAGTTCGGCTAATTGCCAATTGCTAGTTGCTAATTGCTAACAAGGAAAACATGGCTACTACAGCAAAAATTGCCAAGACGAACAAGAAACCCAAGTTCTCAACGCAGCACCGCAACCGTTGTGCGATTTGCGGACGGCCGCGCGCTTTTCTGCGCAAGTTTGGCCTGTGCCGTTTGTGCTTCCGCGGCCTGGCGCTGAAGGGTGAGATTCCCGGGGTTTCGAAATCGAGTTGGTAGCAGAAAGACGGCCCTTAGCTCTTAGCCTTTAGCCCTTAGTCAGAGCGCTCTGTGGTTGAAACATCCGATTGAGCGACGAAGAGAAAGCTAAAAGCCAATGGCTAAAGGCTAATGGCTGGTTTCGCAGTACGTCACGGCAGGTTCTTCCGCCCAGGCGGGAGCAAACGGGTGACGATAACAGGAGATGAACGAAGATGAGTTTGACCGACCCGGTCGCAGATTTGCTGGCGCGCATTCGTAACTCGATCCATGCCCGTCACCAGAAACTTGATATACCGGCTTCCAAGTTGAAGCTGGAAATCGCGCGCATTTTGAAGGAAGAAGGCTACATCGCCAATTTCAAGGCGACGGAAGAAGACGGCCGAAAAGTCCTGCGTATTTATTTGAAATACGGTGCGGACAACGCCGCGGCCATCTCCAACTTGCAGCGTGTATCGCGTCCCGGCTGCCGCGTGTATGTGGGCCGCAACGATATTCCACGCGTTTTAGGCGGGCTGGGGATCAACATCCTCACCACTCCCAAGGGCGTGATGACCGGACGCAAGGCGCGCAAGGAAGGCGTTGGCGGCGAAGTTCTGTGCGACGTGTGGTAATTCCCGCGGAGCGGGAATTACCAGCAACTAGCCGCTGGCAACTAGCTGCTAGGAAAAGAGCGCACGCAACGCGGTAACGGTTTGGCCAGCCGCCAGAAGCTAGTGGCTAGAAGCTATTTGATCAGCGTGGAATTCGGCCTGTATATGGCTTGAAGGACTCGCTTCAAGAGAAGGGTTTGCAAAAATGTCTCGAATCGGAAAAAAGCCGATCCCGCTTCCCGCGGGCGTGAAGTTTGAAGTGAAGGGCAACACCGTCACCGTGAACGGTCCCAAGGGCCAGGTGCAGAACCACCTGCCGGGCGGCGTGAAGTTGCAGCAGGCGGACGGCAACATCAACATTGTCCGTGACAACGATAGTTTTGCCGCGGTCCACGGACTGGTGCGCGCGCTGGTGAACAACGCCGTGGAGGGCGTGACCAAGGGCTGGAACAAGGACCTGGAAATCGTGGGCATCGGCTACCGTGCCGAGCTCAAAGGCAAGAACACCGTGGTGTTCACGCTGGGCTATTCACATCCGATTGAGTATCCGCTGCCAACCGGCGTGACTGCCGCGGTGGATGCCAAGCAGACCAAACTGACGATCAGCGGAATTGACCGCCAGAAAGTCGGACAGGTTGCCGCGGAAATGCGTTCGTTGCGTCCGCCGGACCCGTACAAGCAAAAAGGCGTGCGCTACGCTGGCGAGAAGCTGAAGAAGAAAGTCGGCAAGACGGGCGCGAAATAAGATTGAGTAATCGGGACGATTGAGTAATCGGGAAATTTGGTAATCGGGTAATGAGTTCAGAGCACGAACGCTTTGGCGGTTTTCAATTACTCAATTGGAAATTACTAAATTACTCAATTCTGAACCGAAGTAATGAAATTCGATTTGATCGTGTGGCGGAGAGCCGTACGAAGCAAAAGGACAAGAAAATGATTCCTAATACTTCGAAAGATAAAACACGCCGGCGGATTCATAGCCGTTTGCGGCAACGTTTGACTGGATCGCCCGAGCGTCCGCGGTTGAACGTATATCGCTCGCTGAACCACATCTACGCTCAGGTGGTTGACGATCACAGCGGCGTTACGCTGGTTGCGGCCAGTACGGTGCAAGGCCGCAAAAAAGGCGAGAAGCGCCAGGGCGGCAACGTGGCCAGCGCCAAGGCCGTGGGCAAGTCGATTGCGGAATTGGCCAAGGGCAAAGGCATCAAGAAAGTAGTCTTTGACCGCGGCGGTTATCTGTATCACGGAAGAATCAAAGCGCTGGCCGATGCGGCGCGCGAAGCAGGTCTGGAGTTCTAAATGGCGACAGTTACCAAGAAAAAGCTCGATGCCGGCAACTACCAGTTGAAAGACCAGGTAGTGGCCATCAACCGCGTGACCAAGGTGGTCAAGGGCGGCAAGAACATGTCATTCGCGGCCCTGGTGGTGGTGGGCGACCCCAGTGCGGGCGTGGTCGGCTACGGTTCCGGCAAAGCGAAAGAAGTGCCCCAGGCCATCCGCAAGGGCATTGAATCCGCCAAGAAGAACCTGATCAAAGTGAATTTGACGCAGAGTTCCATTCCGCACATCGTCACGGGACGGTTCGGATCGGGTCTGGTGCTGCTGAAGCCGGCACCGGAAGGAACCGGCGTGATTGCCGGCGGCGCGGTGCGCGCGGTGATGACTTCAGCGGGCGTGCAGAACGTGCTGACCAAATCGATTGGTTCAGCCAACCCGCACAACGTGATCAAGGCCACCTTTGCCGCGTTGAACCAGTTGCGCGACCGCAAGGACGTGGCCGCTATGCGCGGCAAAAGCGTGCAGGAGCTCTAACCATGGCAGCCAAGAAAAAGATGATGAAAGTACAGTATTTCCGTTCGAAGATCTGCACCCCAATAAAACACAAGCTGGTGGTGAAAGGGCTGGGATTCACCCGGCTGAACCAGATCGTGGAACGGGAAGATACGCCGTCCATACGAGGAATGATCGCAAAAATTCCACACCTCGTACGGGTCGTTGGGGAATAAACAGTATCCGTCGAAGTGAAACCAGGGAAACCGAGTAGCCGCGGGCATAGAATAAAAGGCAAGCGGGTGCGACCGAGGAAACAAGACAGTGCCAACGAATCTATCGACATTACGGCCGCCCAAGGGCGCCACGGCGAACAAGAAACGCGTAGGCCGCGGCATGGGCAGCGGTATGGGCAAGACTTCTACCCGCGGACACAAAGGTCAGCGGTCGCGTTCGGGTTCGCGCATGATGCGCGGTTTTGAAGGCGGCCAGATGCCCTTGCATCGCCGTTTGCCCAAGCGCGGCTTCACCAATATCTTCCGCGTGGAGTACCGTCCCATCAACCTGGACCGTCTGCTGGAACTGGGTGTGGCGGAAATTACTCTGGAACTTTTGATCAAAGCAGGACTGGCGCACAAGAACGATCTGGTGAAAGTGCTGGGCGATGGCGAATTGAAGAAAGCCATCAACGTGCAGGCCCACAAGTTTTCCAAATCGGCCGAAGAGAAGATCACCAAGGCCGGCGGCAAGGCAACACTGATCGGGAGTGCTGCGGCTCCGGAAGCACCTGTTGCGGAGCAAAAGAAATCCAAGAAGAAGTGAGCTAAATGTTCGAAAAACTGGCGAATATATTTCGAGTTCCAGACCTGCGCAGGCGCGTGCTGTTCACGCTGGCGATGCTGGCCGTGTACCGCCTTGGCTCGCACATTCCCACGCCGGGCATCAACGGCGATGCACTGAAAGCCGCGTTTGACAGCCAGAAGGGCGGCTTGCTCGGCTTTTACGATCTGTTCAGCGGCGGCAACCTGCGCCGGCTGACGATCTTTGCGCTGGGCATCATGCCCTACATCACCTCTTCCATCATTCTGCAATTGCTTACCGTTGTGTGGGAGCCGCTGGCCAGAATGCAGAAGGAAGGCGATCTGGGCCGCCGCAAGATCACTCAATGGACCCGCTATCTGACCCTGGTGCTCTCCTTGCTGCAAAGCATGGGCATCGGATTCACGCTGCAGTCGCAGGGTTTTGTCCTGACGCAGGGGACGTGGTTCATTGTGATGACCATGATCACGCTCACCACCGGCAGTATCTTTATTATGTGGCTGGGCGAGCAGATCACCGAACGCGGGATCGGCAACGGCATGTCGCTGCTGATTTTCTCCGGCATCGTGGTAGGACTGCCGCGCGCGGTGTACGAACTTTATAAAAAAGCCGCCAACGGAGACTGGGGACAGTTCACCATCCCGGCCCTGGCGCTGTTACTGGTAGTGATGGTCCTGGTGGTGGCGTTCATCGTATTCATGGAACGCTCCGAGCGCCGCATTCCAGTGCAATACGCCAAGCGCGTTGTCGGACGCCGCATCATGGGCGGCCAGGCCACGCACCTGCCGTTGCGCGTGAACTCCGGCGGCGTCATGCCGGTGATCTTTGCATCATCCTTGCTGAGTATTCCCAACATGTTGACCATGGCCCCGGCGTTTAAGAACGGCGGAACCATGTTCCGCTATTTTGGCGGCGTGCTGGAGCAGCTGAAGTGGGGAGAGCCGCTATACACCGCCCTTTACGCAGCGGGCATCATTTTCTTCGCGTACTTCTACGTTTCCATCGTGTTCAATCCGGCGGACGTAGCGGACAACATGCGCAAGCATGGCGGATTTATTCCGGGCATCCGGCCGGGCCACCGCACGCGGGACTACATCAATGAAGTCCTGACGCGCGTGACCCTGGTGGGCGGCTTGTACCTGTTGTTCATTTCGCTGATTCCGGAATGGATGATTGCCGGTATCCACCTGAACCAGCTGCCGGTATGGCTGGGCGGAAGGATCTTTGAACAATTTACGCCGGGCTTTATCCTGCACGGTTTGAGCGTTTCGTTTTACTTTGGCGGTACTTCACTGCTGATTGTGGTGGGTGTGGCCATGGACACGGTGAACCAGATTGAATCGCAATTGGTGATGCGCCACTACGAAGGCTTTACGTCGCGCAGTGGACGCATCAAAGGCCGGAAAACCTGGGGCTGATTTTTTAAATGATGGCGGCGAATGCATCCAATCCGGCCTCACAGACAGCTGCTCCTGGTCCCATTATTCTTCTGGGCGCTCCGGGAGCAGGCAAAGGGACGCAGGCCAAGGCCATTGCGGCGCTCTACGGGATTCCGCAGATCTCCACGGGAGACATTCTGCGCGATAACGTGGCCCGCAGCACGGAACTGGGCAAGAAGGCCGACCCGATTATGAAGTCCGGCGGGCTGGTCCCAGACGACTTGATGCTGGCCATGGTGGAAGACCGGCTGAATCAGCCGGATTGCCAGCGCGGATACATTCTGGACGGGTTTCCGCGGACGGTTGGGCAAGCGGAATGGCTGGATAGCTTCCTGGGCAAGGCGCTTTTTGGCGGACGCCAGATGGCCCCGGTTGTGGTCAGTATTGAGGTCAGTTATAATCAATTACTGCAACGGCTTACAGGCCGCCGTTCCTGTCCAGCGGACGGCAAGATTTACAACATCTACTTCCAGCCTCCTCGCAAGGAAGGCGTGTGTGATTCCTGCGGCACTACGCTGGTGCAGCGTAAAGACGACAAGGAAGATGTGATCGCCGAGCGGCTGAAGAGTTATGAACGCCAGACTCTCCCCCTGGTGGAGTATTACGGCCAGAAGGGAACGCTGCACAAGTTGAACGGCGAACTGGCAGTGGAACAAGTTACCGCGACGACGCTGGAAGTCATCGCGAAAGCAGCAACGAAGTAAGGAAGTTTAGCGAAGTACTGAAGTTTAGAAGTACTGAAGTTTAAAAAGATGAGGCCCTGGGCAATCCCTGGGGACCTTTAAGTTCAGTTTGGGATGACGAGTCCCGAGGAGCTGAGTGAGCAAAGAGGACGCGATTGAAGTTATGGCGACGGTGATTGAACCGCTGCCCAATGCCATGTTCCGAGTGGAGCTGGAAAATAAACATCAGGTGCTGGCGCACGTCTCCGGCAGGATGCGTAAGAACTTTATCCGCATTCTTCCGGGTGACAAGGTGGCGGTGGAACTGTCACCTTACGATCTGACACGCGGACGCATCGTGTACAGATACAAATAGCGAGATTTGGTAATTGAGTAATTTGGTAATCGGGCAATTTGAAAACCGGTTGCGCATTTACCAAATTACCCAATTACTAAATTCAGAGTATGTGCGGCCGAACGAAAGATCCAGGCGGCACGGGAATCAGAAGAGAGAAGAATCATGAAGGTTCGGGCATCAGTAAAAAAGATTTGCGATAAGTGCAAGATCGTGCACCGTAAGGGCGTGGTCCGCGTGATCTGCGAAAATTCAAAGCACAAACAAAGGCAGGGGTAACACATGGCACGCATATCAGGCGTTGATCTGCCACGCAACAAACACGTGGTCATCGCGCTGACCTACATTTACGGCATCGGAAATTCGCGGTCGGCCAAGATCCTGGCGTCGGCGAAGGTTGAAGCCAACAAGAAAGTCCAGGACCTGAACGAAGAGGAAGTCAACCGCATCCGCCAGGTCATTGAAGCCGAAGGCGACGTGGAAGGTGATCTGCGCAAGGACATCTCCATGCATATCAAGCGGCTGATCGAAATCGGTTCGTATCGCGGCTATCGTCATCGCCGCAACCTGCCGGTCCGCGGCCAGCGCACGCATACCAACGCGCGCACCCGCAAAGGTCCGCGCAAGGGCACCGTGGCGCAGAAGAAGAAAGCCACCAAGACATAAAACAGCGACTAGCCGCTAGCGACTAGCTGCTAGAGCTGGAACAGGTTGATCTGAGCGCGCATCGTGGATTGAGCGCCAGATGAGATTACGAAGGAAGCACAAATGGCTAAAGCAGCAGCAGCCGCGGGCTCGGCAGCCGGTGGCACAAAAGGCAAAAAGAAGGTCTTCAAGAAAAAGGAACGCAAAAACGTTCCGCATGGCATTTGCTATGTGCAGGCCTCCTTCAACAACACGATTGTGACTATTACCGACGGCGAAGGCCGCACGCTGGCGTGGAAGAGCGCCGGTTCGCTGGGTTTCCGCGGATCGCGTAAAGGCACCCCGTTTGCCGCGCAGCAAGCCGCGTCCAACGCCGCGCAACAGGCGCGCGACCATGGCATGCGTTCCGTGGAAGTCCGCGTGAATGGCCCGGGTTCAGGACGCGAGTCGGCGATCCGTGCACTGGCCGCTTCCGGACTTGACGTCAAGCTGATCAAGGACGTGACGCCCATCCCGCACAACGGATGCCGTCCGCCAAAGCGCCGCAGAGTCTGAGATTTGCAATCGCCGTAGTCGGGTAATCGGGTAATTGAAAAGGCTTCAACAACAGGTTTTCAATTGCCAGATTTCAAATTACCCAATTACCAATTTTGTGATCGGATGGGGATTGAAGGGGATCACCTCTCTGTAAACCCATCGACACTCGTAGTAGAGGAGAAAAATGGCACGTTATAAAGGTGCGGTTTGCCGTCTTTGCCGTCGCGAAGGCATGAAGTTGTTCCTGAAGGGCGCTAAGTGTTTCACTGACAAGTGTCCCATCGAAAAGCGTAACTTTGCTCCTGGCCAGCATGGCAAGGACCGCAAAGCCAAGATCGTGGGTTATGGTCTGCAACTGCGCGAAAAGCAGAAGACCAAGCGCATGTACTTCACGCTGGAAACCCAGTTCCGCAATTACTTTGAGAAAGCCGCGCGCAAGCCCGGCGTTACCGGCGAACTGCTCCTGCAACAACTGGAGCGCCGCCTGGACAACGTGATTTACCGTCTGGGATTCGCCACCTCACGCCGCCAGGCCCGCCAGCTGGTGCGCCATGGCCATGTCGACGTGAATGGCCGCCGCGTCGACATCCCATCTTTTGAAGTCAACGTGGGACATGAGATCCAGGTCCGCGAAAAAGCCAAGAAGTTTACGGTGGTGGAAGGCGCGCGCGAGTTCTCCAGCCACCAACCGGTAGTTGCCTGGCTGGAAGTTGATCGCGACAACCTGAAGGGCCGCGTACTGTCATTACCGAAACGTGAAGAAATCGCCACGCCGGTGAATGAACAGCTGATCGTGGAACTGTATAGCAAGTAGTTAGCGGGTGAACGCGGAGCGAGCGCCGATCAGCGCGAGCCCAGCGTGAGGGCGCAGCCCTCAAAGTAAAGCCCAGCTGATCGTCGAGTTGTATAGCAAGTAGCTTCTGGCTGCTGGCCGCTAGCGGTTGGCAAAGCAGCAATGGCGGTTCTTTTGGACCGCCCGGTAGCGCGATGAATCGGAAGGGTGGATCACAGCATCCAATATGGTCTACCCTGATTTATCACCAATAAAGTGTTTTCACCAGAAGCTGGTAGCTCATCACTAGCGGCTTCACAATTGCCCGCACCAGATCAGCCCTGCGCCTTTGGCGCATGAGCCCAACGGAGCGGAATTGAAAGGAAAAAGAAAAAATGGTTCTTTGGAGAGGTTTTCAGAAACCCAAGCGTCTTGCCACGGACACTGAGTCCCTTACCGACAAATTCGGCCGCTTTTACGCGCAGCCGTTCGAACGCGGATTTGGCACGACCATCGGCAACGCGCTGCGTCGCGTATTGCTGTCATCCATTGAAGGCGCCGCGGTTACCGCGGTAAAAATTGAAGGCGTATTGCATGAGTTCCAGTCCATCCCTGGCGTGGTGGAAGATGCCACGGACATCATCCTGAACCTGAAGCAGATCCCGTTCAAGCTCGCCGGAGACGGCCCCAAGGCCATCTATCTCAAGGCCGACCAGCCGGGCATAATCACCTCCGGCATGATCGAAGCTGATGGCGACGTGGAAGTGCTGGACAAGACGGTGTACATCGCTACCGTATCCGAAGGCGGCAAGCTGGACATGGAAATGCGCCTGAAGCGCGGACGCGGCTACGTGGCCGCCGACAAAAACTTTGACGACGATCTGGGACTGGGCTTTATTCCGATTGATTCCGTGCATTCACCCGTCCGCAAGGTGAACTACACGGTGGAAGCCGCCCGTCTGGGACAGATCACCGATTACGACAAGCTGGACATTGAAATCTGGACCAACGGCTCCGTGGCCCCGGCGGACGCGCTCGGCCTGGCCGCCAAGCTGCTCAAGGACCACATGACCATCTTCATCAACTTTGAAGAGGAACTGGAAACCGAGTCGCGCGGCGAAGAGAAACCCCAGATCAAGAATGAAAATCTTAACCGCTCAGTGGAAGAGCTGGAGCTTTCCGTCCGCAGCTACAACTGTCTGAAGAATGCGAACATCCAGACCATTGGCGAACTGGTGCAGAAGACCGAAGCCGAAATGCTCAAGACCAAGAACTTCGGCCGCAAGTCACTGAATGAAATCAAGGAAATCCTGGCGTCGATGGGCCTGTCACTCGGCATGAAGATTGACGAACAGGGCAACGCTGTACCCGGCCCAACCAGCAACATGCCCTCACCTTTGACCATGGGTGAAGGCGATGGGGCGGATTTCTAGGCGAGATTGAAAATTGGTAATCGGGTAATTGGCAATTGAGTAATTTGTAGACGCTCAATTTCCTCCCGGTTACCAAATTGCGAAATTACACAATTACGAAACTTCAAGGAATCAGTCATGCGGCATCGTGGATCAGTAAAGAAACTAGGACGTAACACCAGCCACCGTCGCGCGTTGCTGCGCAACCTGGTCACTTCGCTCATCATGGAAGAGCGCATTGAAACCACTCCGGCCAAGGCGAAAGCCATGCGTCCGCACGTGGAGAAGATGATTACCCTGGGCAAGCGTGGCGACGTTGCCGCGCGCCGCCTGGCCGGCGCTTACCTGATGACGCGGGATTCCGTGGCACGGCTTTTTGAAACCATTGGACCGCGTTTCGGCGACCGCCAGGGCGGTTACCTGCGCATCATTCACACCGGATTTCGCAAGGGCGATGGCGGCGACAAATGCTTTATCGAACTGCTGGGCAGCGAGAAGGTGATTGAAGCCAAGCGCGCGAAACGGCAGGAAGTCCGCGCGAAGCGCCAGGAAGACGTCCGCAAACAGATGGAAGAACAGCAGAAAGAAGTTGCCCCGGAAGAAGGCGGCGAAGACGAAAAGAAGTAGCTGCCTCCGTTACCAAACTCTTACCAACAGACGCGTCCGCGACCCGGGCGCGTTTGTCTTTTTTAGGTCGCTGCGCGACAAACCGCTCAACGGCATCGCTCGCGCTGAAACCCTTTTGCGCCTGCTGCCAGCCGCTCGCCGCGCAAGCGGTTGAAAATCGAAGTGCGGCTAAACTGCTGAGCGGTCCTCGAACATGGCGCGGCTAGTGCGTCGCAGCGCTTTCCTGTTTCGCCGTAGGGGCGTCGCAGGCGGGCAGACGGTCAGGATAATAAAGCACCGCTTTGCGGAAGTACTCTGTCGCGCCCTTCAGTTTGATTTTCAATTTGCCTTTGGCGTTAGCGCCAGAAGGCGCGTTGATGCCCACCATGTATCCTGCCCAGGAAAAACGAAAGAACGCGGGGCTGAACTCACTGTAAGCGCCGCCCGTTTCTTTACTAGTACGCACCAGGATCTCGCCTTCCGGATGCGGACTCCAGTTGAAATCGCGTCCAACGCGGCTCAGGTTTTGCCGCAGGATCAGGAAAAGGCGAATGCCCTTGGAGATAAACTCCCTTTCCGTCTCACCCGGGGAGCGCCGGCTCGCGTTATCAAAATCGTCACTTACGAGAAGCACCGTATCGCCCGGCTGGTGGTCGCCAAAGAGTTCCACGGCCTGGTGCAGTGCGTCAAAAAGCGCGGAAGTTTTTCCCACGGAGTCTTCCTGCTCGATCACGTCACTGATCGCGGCGGTGCGTTCCTTGGAAGCAGAGAAAAAACCCTTGGTAAAGATGGCTTTCTGGCCAAAGATGCCAAATGCCAGAGGCTCACCTTCCGGGACCTGGCGCGCCCAGCGAGTGACAATGTCCACTTTGTCGCGCAGCTTATCGTTGTTGCCCAGAGCGTCGGTTTCCAGCAGAACCAGCAGCCGGTTGTGGTAATTCTGCTCGGCGCTGACCACGGAAAGCGGCATGGAACCGGCACTGACGCCGAAATCATCGGGCCTGAGGTTCTCCATGTCGGCGCCGACTTTGTTGTCATACGCGGCCACCACCACGTAGCGCGTGCATTCCTGACAAGCGGCGAACAACGACGCAAAGAAACAACAGACGGAAAGAAACAAAGCCCGGGCCATGGGGTTCACCTCGCCGGGCAATACGTTAACGCAATTGGGCGGAATTTGGAATCCCGCGCCCGCTCTTTTAATGAGATCTTTTTACCTGGCCCCAATCGGTGATGGGCACGGCCACGCCGTTGCGGACCATGGTGGCATAGACGTTTTGGAAACCTTTGTGGTTGGTAGAACTGAAATTCACTTTAAGGCGGGGACCAAGACCGGCATCGAAGCCATGAATGGATTCCAAGGCAGTAATGAACTTTTCGCGCGTTAAGTCGCGGCCGGCGCGCTTGAGTCCTTCCACCAGGACCATGGCGTCCACGAACCCTTCCAGGCTGACAAAGCCGGGTTTGGAATTGGAAAAATGTTTGATGGATTCGCGGCGATACAGGGCCACGGTGGGAAGATCAGTGGAGAAATACGGCGGCACAACCTGGGTGATGATGGTGCCTTCGGCGTCGTCACCGGCTTCATGAATGAACTCGTCAGTGCCGACAAAAGAGACGGTAAGGAACTGCGGCGTCCACTTGTCATGATGCGCTGTGCGAACCACGGCGGCGACGGGAGTATAGGGTCCAACAAGAATAACCGCATCAGGATTCGAACCACGAACAGCGGACATGGCCCTTTCGATTTCAACGGTGTTGCGGGGATAAACGCCAACAGCCACCGGCTCGGAGCCATGTTTCTTCAACGCCAACCTCACGCCTTCCAGGACCGTGGAGCCGAACGCATCATTGGGATAGATCACGGCGATCTTCTTCATGCCCAGCGACCATAGGTTGTCAACCTGCTCGCGGGTTTCGTCATAGTACGAAGCGCGGACGTTAAGGACGTAATGATGAAACGGTTCGTACAGAATCTGCGCTCCGGTGAACAGGCCTACCAGCGGAGTTTTTGACGATTCCGCCAGGGGAATGTAGCGGGCCGCCGTGGGAGTGCCCACAAAAAACGCTGCGGCGAAAATGCCTTCTTTTTGCAGGCGAGCGAAGCAGGCGGGAGCGCGCTCAGGATCGTAACCATCGTCAAAGGGGACGAGGCGGATCTTCCGTCCGTTCACGCCGCCTTGTTCGTTGATCATGTCAATGTAAGCCGATGCGCCTAGGACCATCTGCAAACCGAGCTGGCGGGCGGGACCGTCAATGGCGGAACATGAGCCGATTACGATTTCTGTACTTGTCACGCCGGGCTGGGCGTGGAGAGAGAGGCATGCGATCGCCATGCAGGCGAGAACGACAACGCGCCAAATCGCGGGATTCTTCATGGTTCTCCTTGGCTCAAGCAGGGCCGCTAGGGGCAGGGATGCTTGAATGATAGTCCTAATTTCGGCGCTCCAAAGTACCGGAAGGGCCATGAACCCCCGGGGTAACCGGGGACGACTTACCGCGGATTTGCGCGGATGAGAGATTGGGCCGCGAATGGCCGCAAAAGAAGCAAATCGCGCTTGCAAGCTTGCTTGTTTCCCTGGAGGACCAGCCCGTTGTTCCCTGTCATCTTGAGCGCAGCGCTACCGTTGTTTGTCTCCGACTGTTGCTGATGGGCGCGGAGTCGAAAGATCCAGGGAATGTTCAGGTCATGAAAGCAGCACTGAGGCGTTCTCACGTGGCTGCATGGAGAGAACTCCCTGAAACGGCAACGCGGCGCGGGAGTTCTCGGGATCTTTCGACTCGCCCTCGCATCGGCTCGGACTCGCTCAAGATGACAGGGGTAGAGGGCTTCGTTCTTGCCGAAACTTTTGACGGACCGACCTTTGCCTCGGCTTTAAAGCGGCCAATTGCTATTTCGCCACCAGTTTTTGTTTTTCCAAAATACTCACCAGGCGGTCCACCCAGGCTTGGTCGATATCGAGCAAATACTCGGCGGAGAGCAGGTCGGCGATTTCGGCGGTGCTGCGATGGCCGTCCATAAAGTTTAAGGCTTCAAAGCTGATCAAGCTGAAGTTAGGCTTAGTAGCCAGGCCTTCGGAATCGTTGGCGAAACGTGCTTCCTGTTCGCCGAGCCACTTGCCGTCTTCCGCGCTCACGCCTTCGAAGGCGGATGCATCCAGAGGCAGAAGAAGGTTAGAACGGCTCGGACCGGCGGAGTTCATGCCGGATAATGCCGCCATCGTTGGTGGTCGCTCTGTGCCGGAGTGGGCCCGGCAATCGTCTCCATCCAGACTGGTCAAGCAACTGCTGCTAGTGGTGAAGGCCTCAAAGTTGTGCCGGCTGGAGACACGGAGACTCGCCGCCTGCCGTTCAAATTCATCCTCATTGAGTCTGATTCTGCGGGTCGTAGCCTGGCTCACCGGAACAGCCCTGTCAGCCGCGAGGCGGCGGGTGAGTTCCTGGATCCGGGCGGCCACGATTCCCGTGTTGAGACGGTCCCAGCCCTGATCATCGGCGGATGCGAGCCAATATGCGGCTGCGCTGGTAAATACACCGATGCGCCGGAACTCGCTGGCGTCGGTCTTGTCGATCTTGTCTTCGCTGGTGTGGTGGGTCCAGTCAGGATCGTGACCGAGCATGGTGGCGGGGATGCCGAGACCTAAAAAGACGTCATGATCGCTGCCCTGCGCATAGGGAATCGCTTCCGGTAGCCAGTTGTTCCGGGTTCCGGTCTGAGCGTAGAGATTGGCTTCGCGAGTTTGCGCCATGACATCAGTCAGCACGCCATCAAGAAAAGACGGGACTGAGTCCGGTGCCTTGGTGAAATAGAATCGCGAGTTGGTCTTGACCGTGTCTTCGCCGACCATGTCCATGTTGATGTTGGCAACGACGCATGACTTGCCCGGATGAACAGCATACCTCGGCTGCTTACGGGGATCGTCAAAGGACGACGGGTCGCAGCGGCGCGCTTCCTCATGATTGCTCACATAAGCCAGCGTGCCGAAGTATTCCGGCACCCACATGAAGTGAATCGTGATTTTGGGGGGAGCAAGCTTCTTTTCCCAAATGAGCTTCTGCAAAGTGCGCACAGCTTCCATCATGGCGCCGGAACCGGAAGCGTTGTCATTGGCGCTCCACTTGGGATGGTCGAGATGTCCGGTGATAAGAATTTCGCGCTCGGGATGTTCCGTGCCGCGAATGTAGGAGTGGACCAGCGTGAGTTTGCCGGGACCTAGCGTGGCAAGAATCCTTCCGTGCACGCGCACGGCGCCCTGCTTCATGAGCGACTTGAGCATGTCATATTGGTTGCGGGAAATCTGGAAGCCGCCGCTGGTCTTTTCGCGTTCGTGTGCGCGCGGCCAGATACCGTTGTAGCGAATCATGTCCGGGTGGTCAGGCCGATCTCCGGATGCGGGGTAAATCACCACGCCGATGGCGCCGTGCTTTAATACGGCTTCGCGAACCACGTTGGCGGCATATCCGGAAGCCAGAGCGACTTTGCCGCGAACATCGATGCCCTGATAATCTGCGTGGCTGGTGCCGCTGCCAACGTCAGCGAGTTCGCCGGACCAATCGCCGCCTTTGGAATAGGTTGAGACGCACATGGGCACGTCCGCGTAGCGGCAGAGCATGATCGGTTTGAAGTCTTTTGCGCCAGCAACATTTTCGATCGAAAGCTTGCCGCTACGCATGTCCCAGCCCATGGGAGAGACGTACGTGCCGTACTTCGTCTTACCGTCAGAGTCAAATTGCTCAAGGAAAGCCACAATTTGGTAATTCTTCAATTGCGTCTCGACAACCTCATGGGCGACAGCGGCCATCATCGGACTGCCCTGTATGCGATGGTATTCAACGATGCGCCGCGTATTTTCCTGCGCGGACTCGCCGGAGAACTCGGTGGCGATAGCGTCAAAAACTTTTTGATCGACCAGGTGCTGGGCGCGTACGGTTGAGACAATGCAGAGGCAGAGCAGCAGGCGAAGGAAGGTTCTCATGGCTCCCAAAGGGTACAGGAGCCCCGGTCAGACAAGCAAGATTTCAGGCCGAGTGTGTTTGCGTTACGTGCGCCGGCGCGGCGGGCTGTTGCTGCGTTGCCGAGAGAACCATCAGCGCGAGAGAGAGGACGATCCAGCAGGCGACCAGGAAGCGCAGACCGCGGTTCACGCGGGTGAGTTTCGTGCGTTGAGCGACGTTGATGTGCATCTGCATACGATGACCGCGCAAGGCCCAAGGATGCCCTGGC
The DNA here is from genome assembly GCA_025357215.1 of Acidobacteriaceae bacterium. Lineage (GTDB taxonomy): Bacteria > Acidobacteriota > Terriglobia > Terriglobales > Acidobacteriaceae > Angelobacter. The sequence continues at coordinate 15,415 of JANXPR010000080.1, forward strand.
GTTGGCTTTCTATCGGCACAATGGTGAGAGAACTTTAGTGCTTATTGTGAGGCGGCGCTGCCGGTATCCAGCGCGACTTTCCATTTGCCGCCGGTCGATTTATCTCGCCGCCATATGGTTAGATACATGCCGTGGGTGACTTGGTTGCCGCTGCGGGCTTGATAGGTGCCATAGGTGTAGCCGGAAGTGCCGTCCTTGGAGGCTTCAGCGTGCGTCGGCGTCCAGGTGAGAGTGAAATTGGCGTTGGCGAAAACGGGCTCGTAATAAGCGCGAATGGCTTGCGTACCGTTGACGGTCTGGCCATCGTGCATCACGGCGGCG
>JANXPR010000099.1 GCA_025357215.1 Acidobacteriaceae bacterium
AATCCGCAGATGAATCCACCCACGTGGGCCCATACGGCAACTCCGCCTGCGCCTCCGGACGAGGGAAACACGGAAGCGACTCCGTTAAGAAACTGGCCGAGAAACCAGAATCCAAGAACCAGCCAGGCCGGCAGCCAGAACGCGAACAAGAGCCACCAGGTGAGCACACGGGCCCGGGGGAAGAGAATGAAGTATGCACCCATCACGCCGGCAATGGCCCCGCTGGCGCCCACGGCCGGAATGGTGGAGAGAAAATTGAAGGCAAAATGCGTGAGGTTTGCACCCAGGCCGCAAGCCATATAGAACAGTAGGTAGCTGAAATGTCCCAGACGGTCTTCCACGTTGTCCCCAAAAATGGCCAAAAACCACATGTTGAAGATGACGTGGGGCCATGAAGCGTGTAGAAAAATCGAGCTCAGGAAAGGAAAGAGCGCGTAACCGGCGGGCAACGAGCCAGTCAACCACGCGTCCACGTGCTGCGGAACCAGCGCAAACTGGCTCACGAATACCTGCTGGTTTCTGGGGCCAAGCGTCCACTCAAAGAAGTAAATCAGCAGATTCAAAGCAATAAGAAAGTACGTAACGTACGGCGTGGTGGAGCGGGGCGTGTCGTCGCGAATAGGGAGCATGTACTGATTGCTTCTTCATTATCATGCTTGATATCGGGGAGTTACTCAAGTGGACGGGGTACTGATCATCAATAAACCGGGCGGCTTCACGTCGCATGACGTGGTGGCGCGCGTGCGCCGCATCTGTGGCGAGAAGTCCGTGGGCCATCTGGGGACGCTCGATCCCATGGCCACCGGCGTCCTTCCGCTTGTGCTAGGCCGCTTTACCCGCCTCGCCCAGTTCTACAACGAATCTGACAAACGCTACGAAGGCGCGATTCGCTTTGGCCAGGCGACCGATACCTACGACGCGGAAGGCGAGCCCGCAGGCCCCGAACTTCCCGTCGATTTGACCCTGGAACAGATTCGCACCGCCGCCAAACAATTTACCGGGACAATCCAACAGATGCCACCTCCGTTTTCGGCAAAGAAAATCGCGGGTGTTCCGGCTTACAAGCTGGCCCGCAAGGGCCAGGAGGTGGAACTCAAGCCCAAAGAAGTGGAAGTGAAGGAATTGGAAATTGTGGATTGGGACTCAGCCACAAAAACGGCGCGCTTCAAAGCCTGGGTGACGTCGGGGACGTATCTACGCTCCCTCGCGCATGACTTGGGCAAAGCTCTGGGATGCGGCGCGCATTTATCGGCGCTTACGCGGACCTCTGTCCGCGAGTTTCTGCTCGAAGACGCGCATACCTTTGACGAGTTGGAACAGGCCGTCTCCGGTGGAACGCTGGACGATCTGTTCCTGCATCCGAGACTAGTCCTGCCGGAATTTCCTGCTGTGACAGCGCCGCCGGAGAGCGTTGTGCGAATCAAGAATGGCGGAGCCGTGAACCTGCCGGAATTCAGCAAGTCGAGTCTGGTGAGAGTATTTGCCGGGCAAAGGGAACTGCTGGCCATCGCGCGCCGGGTGGCGGGAACGCTGTTCCAGCCGAAAGTCGTACTGAACGGATAAATTCGCACCTCTCGCTCCGTGCCCGGCGAAGCCAGGTAGACACAACTTGCAATCCTGCATTAAGGTTGAGCCAAGCTGTAACGACTTACGGGCAAACTGCGCCGCGCCTGACACGGGGTACTGATCCAAAATGCGTTCTGTATTCAAGTGCATTCCTGCATTCAGCATCTTTCTGCTCGTTATTTCCGGGTTTGCCGGACTTCCGGCATGCGCCCAGGGGAGAAGCGGGTCGCCGCTTGCGTTGCTGCAGATAGCTCGTCCAACTTCAAGCCCGACTCCGAGTCCAACTCCTAGCCCGACGCCAACGCCGAAGCCAGTGCGAGTGATAGCTGTCCCAGCTCCGGCGCCGCAGAAGCCGCCGGTGAAACCCGTCAGCACTTCCACGCCAACACCTACGCCTAAGCCGCTCAACATCACGATTGCCACGCCGACGCCGCTGCCACATAAAACCGTTCCGTTAGGCATCACGCTTGCCACGCCGACACCAATGCCGGTGCCGCTGCCCCACAAGACGACTCCGGCCAATCCGTCGGGTCCGACACCCAATCCGTCACCAACTCAGGGCACAATTGGTATTCCGACGGGGCTTCCCGACAAAGGGAAAAAGGGTCCACAAAACGCACCGGGTCCTGTTGCTACGCCAGTACCCGTGCATGTGGGCGGCCACGGATTGCCGCAGCAGATCGGCGGCCCCGTGGTGCCCTTGTCTGCGTCGCCTTCCTCTCTGAATTTCGGCGAGCTGTATAGCGGCGAATCCCGCGGTCTTGCGACAAAGATCGATCCGGGATCAGACGGCCGCGACGGCGACGCCACGATTTCTCTGGAAGGAATTTCTCCGGCCCTGGGACGGGGAGCCAATCCGGTATTCAAGATTGTCGAAGTTCAAGCGTGGGGATTGAATGCGGTTCCCGCCAAACCCACCACGAAGAATCCGGGCGTGGTTCGCGGACCGGCAACGTCTTCTCGTGTGCAGTCTTCAGGCGTGCAGAAAGGCCCAACCGGCATCACCGGGATTCCTCTCAACGGCGAGCAGCCTCATCTTATCCAGAGCGTCACGCGTCCGCCATTCAAAATTCACCTGCGGCCCGGCGACCAGCTGGTTATAAAAGTGGATGCCGCGCCGGTGCTCGATCTCGC
>JANXPR010000110.1 GCA_025357215.1 Acidobacteriaceae bacterium
ACTTGATAAGCCGGATACGGCAGGGCGCTAGGGCAGCTTGATCGCTGCGGCTCCTGAAATCTTTCCATTCCCTGATTCCTGAACGAATACCACGGCGCGCAAGTCCGCGCGCTTCCAGTCTTTCGCGATGTTGAGCGGAACTTCGCCTTGGAAGCTGCCGTTGCTAAGCTTGCCGAGCAAGCGGAACTCACGCACTACAGCTTGATGGCGCAGCACGCGTCCGCCGTTTTCTCCAGCGCCGATTTTGTTGGTGAGATTGTCTTCGGTGATTGCCAGCCAGACGTCGCCAGAGGCGTTGGTTGGTGCTTTGATCTGTATTGACAGCTTGTCCGCCGCTGCGCCCTTCAATTCAACGCTAGTTGACGAAGCTCCTGCTGCCGCCCGCGCGATAGCCGAGCGTGCGTGGCTGGCGTCGCTGCCCACGAATTCGTCGGACCCGTTTACGACCATTTGCGGCGTGTACGGGCCTTGGGTCCGCAATTTGGACGAATATTGCTCCTGGCACTCAGAATAGGCGTGCGTGGAGAAACGGTCCTGCCAGCCAAGGTGATTCCAGTAGTCCACGTGAAAGCCCAGCGGGATGACCTCAACACCACCGTTGGCTGCATCCAGACGGAGCTGGCCTAAAAGGGTGTCCGCCGGGGGGCAACTGGAGCAGCCTTCTGACGTAAACAGCTCTACAATCACCACTTTATGCGATGTGTCAGCCGGAGGCTTGGCGTAAACCAGAGAGACAAACAACAATCCGAAGACAAATAAGAGGAGTGCGAATAGGCGTCCCATGTCCAATAAGATGCAGGGATTCGCGTTTGGCTACAAGGAAAATTCACACCCATCACGGAGGCACGGAGACACGGAGAAACCCACATAAGCAAAATGGGGCATAGATAATAGATTGTTGCCGGACAGCTTTGATATAGTTCTGCGCGTGACCGTAGAAAACGCAGAACCTTCAATTCCCAATGTTCAGAATGTTAATCTCAGCAAAGAACGGCTGATTGTTGCTGGGTTCCTGTCGGCCAGTGTCCCTGGCGCCGGGCAGTTTCTGGCAGGGCGCAAGCTTAAGGGAGTTTTCGTTTTGTTAGTTTTTGCCGGACTTGTGTTTCTCTTTTGGGCGACCCGAATTCCTTCAGCCCTCGATGTCTTGTATGCGTTTGCGCTCGCGCAGATTGTTCTCTGCATCTTTGCCTCAGTGGACGCGTGTTTCTCTGGAACGCGTCTGGGCAACAAACCTTCGCAATGGTGGGTGGCGGCCCTGTTGTGCGCGGCTGTGCATTTGAACTGGGAAATGGCCGTCACGAGTTTCAGGAGCTATGGTATACCTTCAGCTTCCATGGAGCCGACCATCCGCTTGGGGGAAAGCGTTGTGGTAGACCTGCGGTACTTTCGGCGGCATCCGGTGGAGCGACAGGACCTGGTAATCTTTACTTTGCAAAGTGAACCCGGCATTTTCTTCTTGAAGCGCACCGTCGCTTTGCCAGGCGATACGATCCGAGGGGAGTTTGGGAAAGTTTGGTTAAACGGACAGCTTCTGGATGAGTCTTACGCATTGCGCGAGGGCGATCCGCTGCCAGGCCTGGACAACTTTGCTCCGCTGACTGTTCCTCCAGGAAAGTTGTTTGTGCTGGGCGACAATCGCAACTTAAGCCGGGACAGCCGTTCGCCGGACTTTGGTCTTGTTGAAATTGCCGATCTTCGAGGCAAGCCGCTGTATGTGATCCCCACAGTCACGCGGGGAGGAAATCCAAGAATTCTTCGCTAGTACAGCAAGACTGACCTTCAGGACACTTGACACGCGTGCTTGCTGATGAACTGTTTCGCGCTGGCTATAGCGAACACAAGACGATAAAATGGCGACGGCAACGAGTTTGCCGGGATTCTTGATCCTTGAAAACTGAATATTCATGGTGTTAGTGGTGTTTGCGACCTCTCAGCCTGAGGATTGGGGCTTGGACGGCCCAAGCTCCGTGCAAGGGCCGTGCAAGGGCCGATTTCGGAAACTCCTTTGTTTGCAACAAGACGATAAAAATGACGGGGTGGGGGAGAAGAATCGGGTGATCTGGTGATCGCGCGTGCATCGGGTGATCGGGTGCAATGGACAGACGCCGGTGAAAACTCCCTGGAGTGGCATGGGTATGCGATCTCCTTCGGGATGTTTCGACTTCTCCTCGTCCCGGCTCGCCGGGATTCGGAGTCGCTCAACATGACAGGGTTATAGGGAGAGTTTCATGCGCGATGATCTCGCTTTGGGATGAATCGTGTAACTTCTTTAAACCTTGGGATGGACGGAGAGGGACGGAGAGATCGCCGAGATCGCCGAGATCGCACGTGATCGCCGACATCGCCGGGATCGGAAAATCAAGATCTTCTGGCCGAGAGGACGCAGAGGGGAAAGAGTGTGAGACATCGGAACCCCGCAGGCGAGGGCGCCTGCGCTCCACAAATCTCAAGACTTTGGGACGAATCGTGTAAGTCGTTTAGACCTTGGGATCAAAAAGGGGGAGGAACCGCCGAGTTTGTTGTCGCGATAGGGGATCCCTCGCCGCGCTCGGGACTACGGAGAAAAGCTCGCGGCTACGTTTGCTGTTCCAACTCCTTGCACAGATAAATGATCTGGGCGGTGTGATGGCTCAGATGGGCGGCACAAACTACAAAGGCGTAGAAGCGCGTTCCGGCCTGCTCCAGGCCTTTGGCGGAGTACGGCGCGGGCCCAGTCGGCGTCGGCTTGCTTTTCCACCGTGGCGCGAACTAGGGACAGG
>JANXPR010000123.1 GCA_025357215.1 Acidobacteriaceae bacterium
GCGAATAAACTTTCCGTTGCCAGGATCGCCTGGAGTGGCCACCATCGGGGTGATGTCGGCCGCGTCAAACGCGATCACGTGCGCGTACTCGGCATCCGCATCGCTGAACAAGCCATGCAAGAGCTTTCGCGACTGCTCCGGCGCCATGCCGCGACGCTCGTGCAGAAATTCGACCACCTTCTCATCCGGCGCCACGATGCCGGTGAAGCCGCCGATCTCCGCCGCCATGTTGGTCATGGTGGCGCGTTCGTCCACGCTGAGTTCTTCAATGGCTTCGCCGCAATATTCCATGACCTTGGCCAGGGCCTTGCCGCTACGGATGTAGTCCATGCTCAGTAAGAGAAGAATGAAATCTTTGGCCGTAACGTTCGCCTTGCGCTTTCCACGGACGATGACTTTTACCGACTCCGGAACTTTCACGCGTACGTCTTTGGTGATCCAGGAATTGAATACGTCCGTGGTGCCGATGCCGAACGCGATGCAGCCTACCGCGCCAACATGCGGCGTGTGTGAATCCGATCCAACGTTGAGTTGCCCCGGAAGAGCGTACGTCTCCGCGACCAGCGAGTGGCAAATGCCTTCCGAGCCTTTGCGGTCTTTCAACTCGCCGTGCAGCTTGATTCCCTGCTTTTTGGAAAAGTCTTCCTGCTTCATCTTGAGCTGTCCAGCCAGGTCCAGCAGACCCATCTTGCGTTTTTCTTCTGACAGGACTTCGTCCAGGAACGTAAGGTGGTCGCGGAAAAACAAGATGCTGCTTTTATCGTTCACCTTGGCGTCTTTGCCGACGAAGTGCTCAAAGAAGATGGCCGCCATGGGCGTAACGTATTCATGACTAAAACGAAGGTCAGTTCGGGCGAATCCGGAATCGCCGGGCTTAACGTACGCCACTCCCTGCTCGTTCTTTTCGTTGAGCATGTGGCGCGCAAAGATCTTCTCGGCAATGGTCATGGGCCGCTCGGCGGTCTGGATCGCCGGCAAATACACTTTGCCTTGCAACCGCGCCACGTTAAACGGGAACAGGCCGCCGTATTCAATCACCTGGCGCGTGATGTCGTCTTCGCCTTCGGTAAACTTGGCCAGCGGGACTTCTTCGCCGCCGCGGATCTTGTCAATCATGCCGAAGTCGGTGGTGGTGAGCACGCCCAGATTCTGGCAATTTTGTTTGTAAATGCGTTCAATATTTTCCGCGATCACCAGCTTGATACCAGCACACAGCTCAGCATACGGTGACTGCTCACGGCTGGAGCCTTTCCCGCGCCGCTTTCCGCTGACGGCGGCCACAAAGCCGCCTTTCTTCACGTCGCCGCGCTTGATCGGAACGTCATTGCCGCACTTCAGGCCAGTGTACGGGAACTCGCCCAGAGTTTCATCGAAGAAGAAGCAGATGTGCGCCGGAGTGATTTCGTCCGTGGAGATGTCGTCCCGCAGCTTGGGATTGTTCTGCGGGTTCTTCGTGTCCCACGGCAGGTCTTCTCCATTCAACTGGCGACGAATGAGCTCAGGATCTTCGGTAAGAAAAAGGATGCGTCCCTGGAGTCGGACTTTGTCCGGGCGCTTGGCGATGGAGCGGGTTAATAATGACTGATCCACAGGAAAATTCTAACAAGTTCCCTGCCTCTTTGCTTGCCGCCGCGCGGACAGGACTTGTGGCGTTCAACACTATTGTCTTTAACCCAGATTGCGTTTAACCCAGATTGCGCTTAACCCGGATTGTGTTTAACCCGGTTGCGCTTAACCCGGCAGATCCAGTTCCCGGTTCAGGTAGCCCACCGCGTGCTTCCAAATCAGGTAGTACCCCGCGATAGCGACAAATGGCACGAAGACGAAGAACCAATACGGAATCCAAATGGCCCCGAAGTAGAACAAAGCATGCTCACCAAACTTAACCAGACCAGTTGACGTGGCGAGCGCCAGCACCGTTGGCCCAATCAGGAATGGCAACGCCGCGCCATGCACGCCAATCGCGAGCCGCCAACGCTGTTGCAGTTTAACGTACAGCATGTTCCAAACACCGAAGGCATTCGGGACGATGATTAGGGGAAAAATCAAACCCCACTCCATTTGTGCCGGGACGGGGCGGAATATCCGCTCCAGAGATACCAGCACCAGCAGGAAGACCGTGGGAACCGTAATTCCCGCCATGTAGGCACGCAAATAAGGACGATGTTTCATTCCGCTACCTCCTTTTACATGTGATACGCAAACAGCAACGCAATCTTAGGAAAGAAGACGAACGCCAATGCCAGGGCTCCGGCCAACACCCAGTCATACCAGGGGACGGTCGCGGCCGGCGTTTCCATTCGGCGCAGCAGCACTGGCCACAAGTCGCGTTGTAACTCTGTGTCTTTGTCCATGGCCGGAAAGGCGCTCTGCAATGCCGTGCGAACTTCTTCCATGTGCTCTTTTTCCAAATCTTGATCGTCAAATTTCATGTATGCACCCGAATTCGTTTAAGGTGTTTTCGCAGGAGCCTTACCGCGCGAAACACACGGGACTTCACGGTACCTGGAGCTATCCCCAGAGTGTCCGCGATCTCCTGATAGGGCTTTTCTTCAATCAATGCCATGGTTACGGCCACCTGGAGCCGGTCTGGCAATTTAGCGAAAGCGCGCCGGATCTGCTCACGATCTTCATTCTGCAAAACTGTATCCCTGGTCGCCGCGACAGCCTCCTCGCCGTTCAGGCCCTGTTCGCGGGAATGCCGCCGCACATGGCTGAGTGCGAGATTGGTGGCAATCCGATACGCCCAAGCGGCAAAATCAGCCTCCGGATCGAAGCGTCCGCGGGCGCGATAGATTCGCCAGAAAGTCTCCACGGTCAAGTCCTCGGCGGCTCCGCGATCGTGAACAATACGCATGGTCCAGGCGAACACCCGCCCTTGAAACTGCCGGAACAGGGTTTC
>JANXPR010000544.1 GCA_025357215.1 Acidobacteriaceae bacterium
CATCGGCAAGGGCGTTGCGGAAGCGAAACAGAAGACCGGCAAGGCCGGTACGGTGACCGAGGAGGAGAAGAAGGCGCTCGACAAGGAGCTTCAGGGGCTGGAGGCTAAGCCCGCTCCTGAGACCCCGGAGGTGACGGCGGCACGCGCCGTCTTCGCGGTCGTTCCACTCGTGATAGTCCTTATGCTGGCGGTCATAGTAGCGCCGCTGATGTTCTTTTTGCTCCTGCCGTTTTTGATCGTCACGGTCTTGCGCGCTCGCGGGGATGACGGTGGGCGCAATGATCGTCGCGCCAAGAAGGAGTGAGCCCAGATACCAGTGAATTCGTTTCATCATGTTTTTCCCTTGCCGGAGATTTTCATCTGGATTCATATCTGCAACTCCAGGTCAGAAATCCCCTGATTCAAGGGTAGAAGAAGCCACGAAGCGAGTCTGAGCAATAAGGCTCACTTTGCCGGATGACTCCGGTACGCAAGCCATCAGACGTTAAATACGTTTCATCCCGCGGATGTCACAAGTTTCATGGCGCTTCTCACCCACCGCCAGACAATCGCCAGCACCACCAATCCCAGTAAGCCAATCACCACATACCAACCCAGCACGTTTAATGGCGCAATGTGGCTCAAGCCGTCCGCCAGAAAAGAAGGGAGGAACCTCAGTTCAAGAAAAACTCGCAGTACTTCCGCGTTCTGGTTTCCGCCGGCGCCGTACATGTAATCATGAAACGTTTGAGCATAAGGACGGTAAGAAAAATACAGGGAAAGGCAGCTGGCAAACATCACGAACGGACCGTACTTGCCAGCGCCGTCCATCATGGCGTTCCAGCGTGGACTTGCTTGTATGTTCATCCAACGCCGGGTGAAGAAGTATCCGATGCCCAGCAGCGTACCGATCATCGCCAGTACCGCCAACCCGCTGGAAAGGCTCACCACAAACCCCAGCGTGGTGATGCGGCTGAAGATTAATTCCCATGTGCTATTGAATGTATGAGATCGATCGCGCTGCCGATCAAGCTGGGCCAGGATTTGTTGGCTGCGTTGCGCAGCTTCCGGCCGTGGCCACTCCTGGTACAAGGCCAGCAGTTTAGCTTCTGCTTTCCACTGGGGCCACGAGCCATACCACCGTTCGTAGCTGGTCTGGGACTGGTTGTGCATGCGTTCAGCAAAGTGGAACGCCGTGCTATAAGACGTCTCCGCCAGTTCGTAATGACCCGCGGCGCTGGCTTCATCGCCTTCCGTCAGCAGAATCGCGGAATACTGGTTGATGTCCCACCAACTGGGCAGGTTATGCCGGAAGATTCCATCCACCACTGGAGTAGGGTTGCGCACACCGGTGCGGACGAATATCTCGCGCTCCAGGCGCATACGCCGGGCAAAGTAACTGTCATACCTTGGTGCGGCAAAAGCTTTGCCCATTTCCGCCATCCAGGTTGGATGCTGCTTCAGCTTTTCCGCCGACAATAGCGTGGGAATTACCGGATAAACCTCTCTCTTTTCGGTCGTTGTACGCAGGTCCGCCTGAGCCGCCAGAAAGTGAGGGACGGCATTGTCCGGATCCCATTGCACAAGTTTCGCGATCCAACCGTCCGGCGGCTGAAGGGCAGCCTCTTTGCCTTCGTAGAGGATGTTGTTACGCCAGAGCGCCAGGGAAGCGAATATCCATGTGTATTGCGGATCCTTTTCCACAGCGCGCTCCGCCAGGTGCACGGACTTATCGAGATCCTTGGAATGCAGAGCTGCAAAGGCGAGGGAAGCCGCGTCATTTTCGTCGCCTCTTAGATTTGCAACCGGAACCGATCGGTCCGGCGAAACCCACGCCCATGATGGATTCCAGCTTTCCAGAGCCGTCCCTAGTCCCTCACGGAATACGGGCGACAGCAGCATCGCGATCGACAGCAGCACCGCCACAAAAGCCGCACGTTGCAACGGCGACGGCGGCGGAGCGCCCGTGGGTTCTGATCCGCGCGTCCGCAACCCTGTAATTGAACGGAAGAACAGTGCCTTACTCAGAAACATACTCCCGCCCAAGGCCCAAAGTACGGGACGAACCACGCCTTCCACCGACGGCAGTTCGGCCACCATGGCATCACCCCACGGTTGCAGGTCGCTCGGAAGATCGCGGGCGAAGATGCGCAGTATGCGTTCAGAGAAGCGGGTTGCGGCCAGATGTAAATCCATCGCTGGTAAATTCCAGGGTTGTCTCGAATTCATTGACTTCACCTATGCCTGCAAAAACGCCGGCTTCAGCTGTGCCCAGCGGCCACGGTTGGCTTCCAGGAGTTCACGCGCCGCCTGCGCGCCGTCCGCGGTGAGGCGATAGATGTGGCGAGGCTTACCGTTGTCGTCGCTATGTTCCCAGCGGGTCTCCAGCCAATCACGTTCGGCCAGGCGCATCAGGATGGGGTAGAGCGTTCCGGACTTGAGCCCGGTCTCGCGGCTCAAATCGTATCCGTAGCGCCAGTCAGCGGGAGTAGAAAGGAGTGCAGACAGGATCGCCAAGGTCTGCGGGGAAATGCGTATATCGTCAGGCATGACGTAAATCTACATATGTAGAATTCATAAGTCAAGCCGAATTTCTACTTCAAATTCATGTCCGGGATACTCTTGAACGCGATCCTGGGTGGCGCAGCTTCGCGGACGTGGTGAATTCCGCCAAGATACAGCGTGGTGGAACCGTGTTTTGCGTTGATGGTGTCCATCACCTGCGCCAGACGGTCAAGTTTCCATCCGCCATACATGTCATCAAAGAGAGTCAGGTTACGTTTATTTTCCGGAACTAGATCCACCAGTGCCACGCTCACCATCACCGGACGGAAGTTGGGACATTTCTTCCATGCGTCCTGAAATGCGTTTATCAAAGTGATGGTGTCCTGGCAGGAAGGGAAGCGCACGTTGGCTTCCCAGACCGGACGGCCGTGATGCAGCCAGTAACCA
>JANXPR010000158.1 GCA_025357215.1 Acidobacteriaceae bacterium
CACTCCCATCGCCCGCAAGCAAGTCGAAAGCGGGCTGCAAAAAATCCAAAAACATTTAGGCAATCAGTTTGCGACCCACGTGGTCCTTTCCGCGGAGAAGCGCCGCCACAAAGCAGACATTACGATTACCGTCCGCAATCACGCTCCCATTGTGGGGCTGGCGGAAGCCATGGACATGACAGTGGCCATCAGCAACGCTCTGGACCGCGTGGAGCGACAGGCGGTGAAATACAAGACCCGGTGGAAGAGCAAAAAACGCGCGGCCCACAAACGCCAAGTAGCGGCTCCCGTGCCAGACGAAGTAGCGCTAGCCATTGCCGTGGGAGGCGATCTGACCACGGCCGTCCCAGTAAAAGTGCATTCATTTCCCAACAACGTAAAGCTTCGCGAAACCCATATCGTGAAGAACTCTGAAGCTGTCAGCTACAAGCCGCTCTCGCTCGAAGAAGCCGTGAAGGAAGCCGAATTCCGTGATCGCGAAGTTTTTGTCTTCCGCGACATGGAGGGACGCGTGAAAGTACTGCACAGAAAGCGAGACGGCAAGATGGAACTAATTGAAGCGCCCTAGTATTTGTGTCGCTTCGCTCCAAACCGCTTAAGTGCAGATTGCTTTGGCGAGATTGTGCAGCGCGAAGGCAGCCCGCTCGTCACGCAAGTCGGCCTCGCGGGGCGATCTTTCCGTGGAGAATGTGCCTTCGCTCAAGACGCTTTAAGCCCTCCGCCATGCTGAGAAAGCGACCAAGCTCCTAAGACACAAGCAGCTCGCCACGCAATTGGGACGAGCTGCTTTTATTGGCGTTAACCAGGCGCGAAAGATGATCAGCTATAGACGAGTTTTGGATACCAGTCAGTACCGCGACCCTCCGGTGTGAAATCAAAGAGGTTCCAAACTGGCCATAGCAGATCAACGTGGCGTCCATCCTGGCCCGGCTCCGTGGGAGCAAAGAGCAGCTCTGTGTGGTAATAGTGATGCATCGCTCCGTTACGGCGGACGAAGACGTTAAGCGAGGGAAGCTGGCCGCCTTTATCGTTTTCGCCTTGGTAATCGTGGTTATATGTGTTGCCGGAGGAGGAAAGAAGCCGATGGTTGTGCCAGCCTCGGCTGCGGGCAAGTTCACGGATCCTAGCCAGCGGCGATTTGGCTACAACCACAAAGTTCACGCGCTGCCGGACGTGCGGCGCGGATCCATTTAGCCCGTCGAGAATTGAGGTGCAGGACACGCAAGGCGCGGCCATGTTCGGTCCGAACATATAACTGTAGATCGCCAAAGTGTCTTTGCCGGGCGCAAACAATTCAGACATGCGAACCTTGCGGGATGTCTGAAGATCGTTGAGATCAACAGCGCCTTCATCGAAGACATAATTCTCTGGCACAGAGCCGCCGGGAGGAAGCTGGCGGCGCAGCGCAGCCACTTCTTCAATCTGTTTGCGCAATGCCATCTCAGCTTCCAGGAGTTCATTGCGCGCAGCGCGGTAGGAAGGGCTTTCACCAGGGAACTTAATAGAATGAATTTGAGCCATAAGGCCTCCTTGCAGGAACAAGCAGAATAGTATTGTTGTGAGGGTTGCTGCATGTCAACCTGGTTTGACGATGCAACCGTGAGCCAGTAAGCTGTTCGTTCAAGCCGCACTGCTTACCGCTACATGATTCGGTGCTGCCTGTGAAAATCTCGACCTAACTTCCAGCGTATAATCAAGACTTCAACTCATGAGCTACCAGGTACTGGCGCGCAAATACCGTCCGCAGCGTTTTTCTGAAGTCATCGGGCAAGACCACGTGACCCGGACTCTGCAGAACGCCATTGAGCAGCAGCGGATCGCGCATGGCTACATCTTTAGCGGCCATCGTGGTATCGGCAAAACGACGATTGCCCGCATCCTGGCCATGTCGTTGAATTGCCGGGGCGTTGACGGTAAAGCGGACCGCCCTACGCCGGAGCCTTGCGGGATTTGTGAGTCGTGTACGGAAGTGCGGTCCGGCAGCGCTGTGGATGTGATCGAGATTGACGCGGCCACCAATCGCGGTATTGACGAGATTCGCGAACTGCGCGAAGCCGCGCGTTACCGTCCGGCGCGCGATCGCTTCAAGATCTATATTCTGGACGAAGCCCACCAGATCACGGACGCTGCCTTCAACGCGCTGTTGAAGACCTTGGAAGAACCTCCGCCGCATATTGTGTTCATGATGGCTACCACGGCGCCGGAAGACATCCCACAGACCATCCGTTCGCGTTGCCAGCATTTTAGTTTTCATGCCGTAAAGTTCGATGAGATCGTGGGCCAGTTGGGATCAATTGCCGGCAAAGAAGGCATCAAGGCCGACAAAGAAGCGCTGGCCGTTTTGGCCGAAGCCGGCGACGGTTCGATGCGCGATGCGCTCTCCATCATGGACCAGGCAATCGCTTGTTGCGGTACCACGATTACCGGCGCCGCGGTGCGTGGCCTGGTGGGAAGCGTGGGCTCGGAAGTTCTGGAAGAGCTGATGGGCGCCGTGGAACGTAATTCCAGTGAAGACGCTTTGCGCATCCTGGATAAGCTAATGACCGAAGGGCAGAACCCGGCGCACTTCGCCAAACAACTCGTCCGCTTCATACGCAATGTTCTGGTGGCCAAGCTGGCGGGAGAGTCGTCAGCGCTGCTTCAGATTTCGTCGGACGAACGCGCGCGCGCGGCGCGAGTTGCCGAGCATTTTTCCGAAGAAGATCTGGCGCGCTTTTTGCAGATCATGCTGCGTACGCATGACGATCTTGGATATCGCCAGGAACCACGCTTCCATCTTGAACTCGGTGTGTTAAAGCTGGTTCATGCGCAACGGATACTGCCTTTGGAACAAATGCTGAGTCAAGTGGCAGCGGATGGGTCAAAAGCGCAACCGGCAACACGGCCGGCGTCGCCTTCGGTTTCGAGCAACCCGGCGTTTTCGACTTCAACTTCACCTTCGTCTTCGTCAAGCCACGCGTCTTCGTCAAGCCCGGCGGGAGCAGGTTCAGCGAGTCGCAAGCAAGAAGGCTTTACGTCTCCGTTTGAGGCAGACCGCGCACGCAAGACGCGCGGATCCGAGCCGGAGATGTCCGTGGCAACAGAAGCCGAGCCCCAGGCGTTGCAAGTGGGAACAGCGGTGGCGGTAGCAGAACCTGAACCGAGTGGCGAACCGACTGGCGATCCAATGAAAATCCTGGGCCATGTAGTGGGCGCTCTGGAAAATACTTCCAGCGGCGAGAACTTGGCCGCGACGCTGGCGGATGGCTCCCCGACGGTTCAAGGAAACGAACTGATCGTGACCGTGGCGAAGCCGGCATCCGTGATCCCGTTCATCATCAACTCTGAGCAGAAGCAAACAGCCAACGCCGCTGCGACGGCTGCGGCCGGACGTCCGATGAAGGTCACGATCGTGGGAGGGGGCAAGCCGCAGACCAATGGGGCGGCGCCGGTGGTGATGGAGCGTCCGCGAAACGGCGCGAGCGCGCGCAGCCGCGCCGTGGAAGATCCCGTGGTGCAGCGCATGCAGGAAAAGTTTGGAGCGGAAATTCGCACGGTGATTGATCATCGAAATAAGAATTAGGAGAAGGTATGGGCGGCTTTAATACTCGCCAGTTACAAGAAATGCTGGAACAGGCCCAGAAACAGGCCCAGAATTTGCAGCAGAAGATGCAACAGACCGTGGTGGAGGCTTCGTCCGGCGGCGGTACGGTCACGATCAAAATGAATGGACAAAAGCAGGTACTGGGAACGTACATTGCCGCGGATGCCGTGAAATCCGGTGACGTGGAAATGCTCCAGGACCTGGTCACCGCCGCGTTTAACGCCGCCAGCCAAAAAGTGGACGAAGCCATGCAGACCAGCGTGGGCTCACTCCTGGGCGGTTTGGGAATGCCAGGAGCCTAAGTGGCCAAGTTTGCCGAGCCCATGGCTCAATTGATTGACGAACTCAAAAAGCTGCCCGGTGTAGGCAGCAAGAGCGCCCAGCGCATGGCGTTTTATATTCTACGCGCCAGCGTGGACGACGCCGAGGCCCTGGCTGGCGCGATTCACAACCTTAAAGAAAAGCTCCATCTGTGCTCGGTTTGCAGCAACATTACGGACATTGATCCGTGCAGTTACTGCGCCAGCGCCACGCGCAACCAGCGCCTGGTATGCGTGGTGGAAGAGCCCACGAACATCGCGTCGATTGAGAAAACACGTTCTTACAACGGCGTTTACCACGTGCTGCACGGCGCAATTTCGCCGCTGCATGGCATTGGTCCGGAACAACTCAGGATTCCGTCACTGCTGAAGCGCATTGAAAGCTGCAGCGTGGACGAACTTATTATCGCCACTAACCCAACGATTGAAGGCGAAGCTACGGCGGTTCATTTAACTGGGTTGATCAAGCGTCCGGGAATCAAGGTTACGCGGATCGCCACCGGCATTCCTGCGGGAAGTGATATTGAATACGCAGATGAAGTGACCATGCTGAAAGCGATGGAAGGACGCAGGGAACTGTAAGGGCCGGGCTTTCTCCGGGCGTTGACAGCCCGGTTTGTCCTGCTACACTGGCGATATGGAAATCCATTTTACTCCAGAAAAAGAGGCGTTGATCCAGCAACTCGCCTCTCGCGCAGGCAAGGACGCAGCGGAAGTAGTTCAAGAAGCGGTAGACCGCCTTCTGGACTATGATGCCTGGTTTATTAAACAAGTCGAGAAGGGCATGGAGCATGCCGCCAAAGGTGAACTTATTGATCACGAGGATGTGGTTGCCCGCATCGAGAAGCGTCTAAAGGACAAGCGGTCGCGTTCCTGATGCGGATCATGTGGACGCCCGCAGCGGCAGGCGATCTCGAGCAAATAACGGATTATCTTTACGAGCAGGCCCCAGAGATAGCGGATGATCTGGTGCAGAGAATCTACTCTGCGCCGTCTGTATTAAAACAGTTCCCAAATACTGGACGCCCAGGCCGCAAAATCAGGGACGCGGGAATTGGTAATTACTTCGCTCCCCTATCTGATCATTTATTCGGTCTCGGGGCAAACCATTCAAATTCACAGGGTATTGCACGGCGCAAGACGTTGGCCGCAGTGATCTTTTAAGAGCAATCAAAGCCGTTAGCGGGTTGGGCGTTTCTTTCTTTTGCCGGATTTCTTCTCTGCCAGCTTCCTGGCTTTTTTCCGTAGCGCTCGTCTGTGCAGTAATTTCTTTTGGCGTTCAATTTCTTCAGTTGAATACATCGTCCCGCGGCACGTTTTGGCGCCGCAGTAACACGGGGCCAGGTCTTCAGGCTCGGCGTCCCAAAGGTGATAGTCGTAAAGGAGTTCTTCTCCCGCGGCGATGTCCCGGATGGCGATAATCCATATCTGGTCACCGAACTGGTCGGTTTCGCAATTAGGATCGCAGGAATGGTTGACGAACGCGGCCATGCCAAAACCGTCAATGAACGTCTGCTCGTCGTCCATGGTAAAGAGGTAGGTGACCTCGCTGTTGGAGTACAGGCCTTCGCACTGCTTGTGCGAGATGCGCGGACCGGTGTATTCCAGCACGTGCGTGCCCTTGGTGATTGGCGCAAGGGTATAGACTCCGGCGCCGTGCAAATGAGAAGAGCGGACGATTAGGCCCATGAAGGAGAAATTTCTCTTTGGTGGAAGATTGTGCGCGGTTAAGAAGCGCACTCCCTGCGTGAGTGAGTATATCCAAACGGGAATACTTTCACGCAGGGAGATTGCGGTCTTATTTCCCTGATTTCTGGCGTTGCACGGCGCGTTGCAATGTTTTATCGAGAGCCGCTTTGGCGCTTTCGTAGTCAGGCTGCGAGATCTTGCCTTGCAGGCGGTCGGTTTCCAACTGGAACATCTCTTCTTTCATGGCTTCCATGAGCATGTCCGGCCGGCCTTGCGCGGGTTTCTGTGGCTTGCCGGCTGGTGACGGGTTGCCGGTGGGTGCGGGAGCGGGAGCAGAACCGGGCAGGTTGGCCGTGTAGACGTAGACGCCGCCAGCCGCGAGGAAGAGGGACAGCACTCCAAGGAAGAGCCACTGGCCGTTATGGAGCGGATCAGGACGGTCATTCGGTGTGCCCAGGCCGCCTCCGGGAACAGGGTTCTTGTTGCCACGAGGCTCCGGGCCACGTTGCTCCGCGCCACCGGACTGCGGAGCGTTGTTGGCGGCATCCTGCTGCGGGTCCGGCAGCAGACCTTCGCCGCTGAGTGAAAATGCCAGGTCCTGCTTCGGCTTGAAATTCTGCACGCCGTAAACTTCCACTCCGGTGACGGACGGATCAACCGGCCACTGGGCCATCGGTTTGAAGATGGACGAATCGCTAGGGGCAAATTTCATGCCCTTGGCCACCACAACATAAAAACTGTCTGCCTGGGAATCGAATTTAGGAGTTACTTTGAGTCCGCCTGCTGATTTCATGTTGTAGACCAGCTCAAATTGCGTGATACCCGGACGCAACGGAAAGAGGAACTGGTATTTGTTTTTCTCTTTCGTGGGAATCGGCGGAGTCTTAACGGGAGCGCCCCCCGAAACGGCTTGGCCCAGTTGAATCTGCGCGCCTTCCGGCAGATAGAATTCAAACGTCGGCTGCGTCATGGGCGGGCGAGAGGTGTTGCGCAGGCGAAACAGCTCAATCACGTGGATGGCGTCGCCCTTGGCTTCATAGACCTGGGAATGGTCCATCAGCTTCATGTCCGCGACCTTGGCGGCGGAGTTGTAGACGGTGATCTGTACGCTCAGCACTCCGGGCGCTACTTCTCCGAAGTAATTTACGCCCTGATGGTTTACGCGGACCAGACGGGGAACCCGCGCGTCCGCCAACTTGAAGGTGAATTCGCCGCCCGCATTGGTCTTGGTGTGAGCTTCTTCTTGCATGCCCTGGTCCAGCTTGAGCATTACGACTTCATCGCCGCCGGCGGGCTTGCGCGTGGTGCCGTTGCTGACCAGTCCCTTGAGGGTACCGGCCTGGGCCGCGGCAAAAATTGTGGTTGAGAGTAAGAAGAGAACGACGAGGGCGGTGCGCTTCAAAGTGTGTTGGCTCCTTCAGGCCGGCACGGATTCAAGCTGGTCAATTTCATCCAGAACGCGGGCGGCTTCGGCTTCCAGCCCGGAACTCATTGCGTCATAGTCGGCCTGGGTAAACTTGCCAGACTTAAATTCAAAGTTCAGATCGCGCAGATTGTCGTACACGACGTCCTTGCGCTCGTACAAATATGCCAGCCGAGTTTTGTCCACGCCAGTATCGGTGTCTTTACTCGGTATGAAGATGTAAATCAGGGCTACGGCGGCAAATACGCTGCAGAAAATCTGGACAATAACCGTAGTTGTTTGCGGGTTCATAGCTCGGTCTCCTGACGGGCACGGGCGCGCAGGGCTTCCATGTGGGGATCGAGGACAACGTTCGCCGGGCCGGCGGCAATCGCGCGCTTGCGCCAAGTGAGAACGATGAACACCAGAAGCCCCAGGCATGAGAAGCCGACAATAGGCGGCAGCAGCCATGCGATCAGTTCAAAGCCGTGAGTGGCCGGTTCCACCACCGCGGTTACGCCCCATTGTTCGCGAAACCACTGAAGGACCTGCTCGTCGTTCGGCTGGCTGTTTACCTGCTGGTGCAGTTGCTGGATCATCTGCGCGGAATTCGGACAGCCCACGTGGTTGCACTTCAAAAGCATTTGCGCGCAACTACACGTACACATGATCTTGCTGCCGAGTTTTTCAAAACGGGCGTCTTGCGAGTCAGCGCCCATGAGTAGCACGAGCGCGCAGCAGAGAAGAACGATTTCGCCGAGTCGTTTCACTTGCCTACTCCTGCCGGTTGCATGTGCTGTTGATTGTCCATGGCGGGTACGGCGGCCGGAACCGCTACGGTGACCCGTACCGCGTTGGGAACCAGGGCGAGGCCGGTGCCGAATACCACTACGATTACGCCGATCCATACCCAGACGACCAGCGGGTTGATGAAGGCCTTGATGATTGGACGGCCTTCATTCTGGCCTTCGTAGATTACATACAGGTCTTCTTGCAGCGATATGTGGTTCGCAACCACCGTTAAAGGCTGGCCGCCGCTGGCTTTGTAAGCGCGGCGTTCAGGATAAAGAGTGGTGTAATACCGCCCGTCCTTCTGGACGTCGAGGATGGTTGCCTGCGATTCGTAGACCGGCGTGTCGTCGTGATTGTCGGCAGTGAGAGTCAGCGTGTAATGGCCGACTTGCATCTTGTCGCCAATGCCCATTTCCAGTTCTTTTTCCTGATTGAAGGCTTGGCCGGCAACGCCAATGAAGAACAGGATCATGCCGAAATGGACAACGTATCCGCCATAACGGCGCATGTTGCGGCGCATGAGGTGGAAGATGGCGAACAACAGGTTCGTATTCATCTTTCCTCGTAAGACCAGGCCGCCGCGTATGAATTCAGAAGTAATCGTGGCGATCACCAGTGTGCACAGGACGAAAGTGGACCAGGCATAGAAATGTGACATGTCAGAAAACGGGCGCATACCAAAGGCGATGAGTCCAACGCCCAAAGCCACGGACGAGAAAAAGGGAATCGCGAAGTTGCGCTTGATGCTTCCCCACGAGGTACTGCCCCAGGCGAGCAACGGGCCGACGGCCGTGAGGAAGATCAGGAACAGTCCGATGGGAATGACAACCTTATTAAAGAACGGTCCGCCAACCGTGATTTTGTATCCGCGAACGGCTTCAGACAGAATCGGGAAGAGCGTGCCGCAAAGAACGGCGAACATCGCGGCCAACAAAACCAGGTTGTTGAACATGAAACTGGATTCGCGCGAGACCAGCGATTCCAACTGGTTTTCTGAAGCCAGATGGTCGCGATTGATAATGAAGAACGTAAGGCAAACAACAAAAACGATGCCCAGGAACCAGTAGAACCACGCGCCGATCGCCGATTGCGCGAAGGCGTGGACCGAACTAACGGCGCCGCCGCGGGTGAGCATGGTACCCAGAATCGCCAGCATGAAGGTGGTAAAGATCAACCAGATGTTCCACATCTTCATCATGCCGCGTTTTTCCTGCATCATCACCGAGTGCAGGAACGCGGTGCCGGTGATCCAGGGTAAGAGCGAAGCGTTTTCAACCGGGTCCCAACCCCAATATCCGCCCCAGCCTAGAACCGCGTACGCCCAGTGTGCGCCCAGCGAGATGCCAACACTCAAGAAGAGCCAGGTGACCATGGTCCAGCGGCGGGTAATATGGATCCATTTTTCGCCGGGATACCGCATGATCAGTGCGGCCAGTGCAAAAGCAAACGGCAACGAGAAGCCCACGTATCCCAGGTACAACATGGGAGGATGGATCACCATCTCCGGATATTGCAGCAGAGGATTCAGGCCAGCGCCGTCCAGGGCCATGGGGCCGGGCTCAACGCCAAACGGGTTTGCCACGAAATTGCACAGAAGAAGGAAGAAGACCTGAATGCCGGCCAGCACCATGGACGTGATGGCTACCAGGCGTTGGTCAACTTTATGGCGCCAGCGCAAAACAAAACCATACGTCGCCAGAAGCCACGACCAGAACAGCAGTGACCCTTCCTGTCCGGACCAGAGCACGGCGAACTTATACGGCGCCGCCAGCGAACGGTTGGAGTGATGCAGGATGTACGACAGGGAAAAATCGTCGGCAAACGCGGCCCACACCAGGGCAAACGCCGCCAATGTGACGGCCGCAAAGGTAGCCATGCCGGCGCGCCGCGCGGTTTCCGCCATGCGGTAGCCGACAAAGTCTTTGCGCACAGCTCCAACGATTCCAACCACAAAACAATAGCCGGAAAGGGCAAGAGCGAACAGAAGACAAAAACTTCCTAATAATGGCATCGATTCAGCTTAGTATTTTTCTCGGGGGACTGCAATAAGGCAAATCACGCCGAGGCCCGATGATCGCAGTTACATAGGGCCTGCCGAACCAGACCAATAAGATCATCGGGTTCGCAAGGTTTACATCGAAAAATAACATTGAGTCCGGAATATTCGGCATCGGCATCCGGCTGGCCGCTAATCAGAATTACAGGAATATCAGGAGCGAACTCACGCAGCAGACGCACGAATTCCACGCCGTCCATGTCCGGCATGAAATGGTCAGTGATGACCAAGCCAATTTTCTCTTTCCCAATGGCAGAACGCAGCAACGCCAAAGCGCTACGGGCGCTGGTGGCCACGTGACTTTCAATTCCGCCCTTGCGGAGAACCAGCTCGCGAATACTGAGCTGGGCTGGGTTATCGTCCAACAGGAGAGCCTGTTTCATGCGCTATGCGCTTTTTTCCTTTTGATAGCGGGAGAGTATTTCTTCTTCCGCCTGAATCCAATCTTCCACGTCAAGACCATGTTGCCGGCCGCGTTCTTCAAACAGTACGTAGGCCCGAAAGCGAATCTCATCCTCTAACCCTGGATGCATCTGCCTTACGGGGAGATGGCCGGATGGCGTTTTACTCGTTCCTCCGGTGATGGGCGTCACGGATTTCTGTCCCCGGGACTTTCCACTGGAGAAATTCCTGCCTGGTGTTTCCGACTTCTTGACTGACATACAACTCTTCGCTCCTGAATCTTGAATATTAAGATGAGACAAAGCGGCGAAGTGTCATCCTGAAATTATAGAAAATCTTTCACGTCTTGAGAGCGGAAAGACGGAAATAGCAGTAATTCGAGAGGTACGGTAGTAACTTGGGCCTGAGACGGAAATCGGCCGACCCGATGGCCCGGGACGGGAACAGTTGATCATTTGCACCAGTTTCTGTTGTCCGCGGATCGGAACTGAATGGTCTTTCCGTGATTTTCGCCGCATGGCCAGCTTTTAAGCTTTTGTCCCTAAGTGACGATACTCAACGCAGGAGTTTCTCCGTCCGCTTGCATAAAGCACAAGAATTATTACCGGCTTGGTACGACTATCGCCTGGTCGCGCTTTCGATCATCATTGCCGTTGGAGCTTCGTATACGGCGCTGGATCTTGCGGGACTGGTCACTGCGGCGCGCGGCAGAGCACGCTGGATGTGGTGCGCCTTCGGTTCCGCCGCGTTAGGACTGGGCATCTGGTGCATGCACTACATCGCCATGCTGGCGTTCCATTTGCCCATGGTTGTTGGCTACGATCCGGCCCTGGTTGCTCTGTCGTTGTTGGCCTCAGTTTTTGCTTCCGCCATTGCCTTGGGCACCGTGAGCGGAAAGACGATGAATGCCAGCCGGGCTGTTTCCGCCGCCGTGGTCATGGGGTGCGGAATCGCGACCATGCACTACGTTGGCATGTCAGCCATGCGCATGAATGCACTGGCTCACTACGAAACGGGAAAAGTTGCGTTGTCGATCATTGTGGCATTCGTGGTGTCGCTCGCTGCTTTGGTCCTGGCATTTCGTTTCCGCCGCGAAAGCTCGCGCATTACCTTGCCAAAAGTAGCCAGTGCCGGTCTGATGGGGACGGCCATCGCGGCCATGCACTACACAGGAATGGCGGCGGTCCATTTCCACAGCTCTGCAACAACAACGATTCCGGGCAATGCGTTCAATATTTCAGAACTAGGGGCCTTTGGCATTGGACTGACGACTCTGCTGGTATTAGGAGGCGGGATGTTGACGGCCCTGGTCGATAAGCGCCTTTCCACCCAGGCCCAAGCATTGGAAGCCAGCGAGATACGATACCGCACTTTGTTCGAGCGGATACCCATCGGGATGTACCGCAGCACGCTTCGCGGAGAGATCATTGAGGTCAACGATGCATTCCTGCGTCTTCTCGGTCATGCAAATCTCGAAGACTGCAAACGCAGGGGCGCGGAATCGATGTATTTCGACACCCAGGAACGGCGGAAGTTTATTGACGGTCTGCTTTCGCAAAAATCCGTGACCGACCTGGAACTGAAGTTGCGTCGCAGAGGCGGCGAACCGGTTTGGGTCCTGGCGAACGCCTTCCTAAATGATGTTGACCAGAGAGACGCCACGCTGATTGAAGGCTCGATCATTGACAACACTGAGCGCAAACAAGCCAAGCAGAAACTGGAAAAAGCAAAAAAAGCGGCGGAAGCAGCAAGCCAGGCGAAAAGCGAATTTCTTGCCACCATGAGCCATGAGATCCGCACGCCCATGAACGGCATCATGGGGATCACGGAGATCATGCTGGAATCCGAGCAGTCTACGGAGCAGCACGAGAATCTCAGCATGATCAAGCAGTCGGCGGTTGGGTTGCTGGCCATCATCAATGACATTCTGGATTTTTCCAAAATCGAAGCCGGAAAGATGGA
>JANXPR010000179.1 GCA_025357215.1 Acidobacteriaceae bacterium
ATGGATAGCTGGGTGTATCCGGCGTTTGACCGGCTGGCGGCGTTGGGGGCAGTCAACAGCGGTTTTGCCGGACTGCGTCCGTGGACGCGCGATGAGTGTGCGCGACTGCTCGAAGAAGCGGAAGGCGAAGTTGACGACCAGACGCCCGACGAAGGCGGACGTTTGTACGCCGCGCTGGCGAAGGAGTTTGCTCCGGAGTTGGACAACTCGGTCACGAACTACGCAGCCATTGATTCCGTTTACGCACGGGCCACGGGCATTTCAGGAACGCCGCTGACCGATGGCTATCACTTTGCGCAGACGATCGTAAACGACTACGGACGCCCGTATCAGCACGGCTTCAACGGGCTAGGCGGATTTACCGCCAGCGGCTCCAGCGGCGCCATGGGGTTCTACGTTCGCGCGGAGTATGAACACGCGCCGTCCGGGCCCGGCGTGTCCCAGGCGGTGCAAGACCAGATTCAGGTGACCGATTTCAAACCGGTCGTCCAGCCGGCCGGACCGATTGCCGCCTTCAGCCAGCCACGGCTGCTGGATAGCTACGTGATGCTGAACATCAAGGGCTGGCAAGCGTCCTTTGGCAAGCAGACTTTATGGACGGCGCCCACACAGGACCCCTTCCTGCAAAGCAATAACGCCGAACCCATGTACATGATGCGCATTTCGCAAACATCGCCCAAGGTGTTGCCCAGCTTCCTGAAATACCTGGGACCTTACAGAACAGAGTTCTGGGTTGGAAAAATGACGGGCCATCACTACGTGAACACGCAAGACGTGCAGGGGCCGGCGTTCTCGTTAGGACGGACATTGGCCCGGCAACCCATGTTGAACGGCAACAAACTCAATTTCAAGCCGACCGCCAATTTCGAATTTGGCGTGGGACGCACGGGAGTATTCGGCGGAACTGATTTTCCCATCACCGTGGGATCGCTGCGCCATGCCGTTCTGTCGACGACGAATGCAGTGGGCCGCGGTTTTGATCCGGGCGACCGCAGGTCAACCTTTGACTTCAGCTACCGGCTGCCGGGCGTCCGCAAGTGGCTCACCTTGTATGAAGACTCTTTTGTGGAAGATGAAATATCGCCGATCGGATATCCACGCCGCGCCGCGCACACGCCGGGACTCTACATGTCACAAGTGCCAGGATTGCCGCATCTGGACCTGCGCGCCGAAGCTTCATTCACGAACCTGCCAGGATTGATTCAAACGCCGGAAGGCGGGTTCTTTTATTGGAACGTCCGATATAGCGATGGGTACACGAACAAGGGAAACATTATCGGCAACGGCACCGTAGGCCGGCAGGGAATCTCCATGCGGGGATCCGGGACGTACTGGTTCGCGTCCGACAAAACGGTGCAACTGGGATACCGCAGCGATATTTCCGACGCCATGTTCCTGGGCGGCGGCAACCTGCGGGACATTTATCTGAAATCCGAATGGAGTTTCCGCCAGGGTGTTTCCGTGTCCGCATTTTTACAGCATGAGTGGTGGAACTTTCCGCTGTTGAGCGCGGGACAAAAAACCAACGACTTCACAGCGCAGGTTCAGGTAACGTATTCGCCACACTGGAGTTTTAAGCGTGGAAATTAGCGGACCAGCCGCGATCCCCATCGACGAGCCTTCGCCGGAACCCGGCGGAAGGCCGGAGGGAAGAGAGCGTCCGGAACCGGGCGGCGGCATGGCGGTCCGGCTGCGGTTGTTGTGGCGGGAACGCCATTTTCTGGGACGAGTGGCGTTGTGGACCGCAGGTTTGTCCGCGGTTGTAATGTTATTTATGCCACTGCACTGGAAGGGCGTGGTCAAGTTTGTTCCCAGCGAAGGCTCCGGCAGCATGGCCATGGGCGGACTGCTAAGCCGGCTGTCGAACAGCACCAGCGCAGCATCGTCACCGATGATGGGACTGGGACTGGACGCCGCCGGACTGCTGGGAAGCAAGACTCACGGAGCGTTCTATGTAGAAGTGCTCAAGAGCCAAGCCGTGCGCGACCGCATGATTGACCGCTTTGATCTCCAGACACATTATTCGCAGTGGGCCGACCGCTATCCGAGTCTAAAAAAATCGCGCTACGACACGCGCAAAATCCTTACCAGCTTTACCGATATTGAAGAAGACAGAAAAAGCGGCGTGATCACCGTAACGGTAACTGACTACGACCAACCAACGTCCGCCAAAATGGCCAACGCCTATGTGGAAGAGTTGAACCGCACGGCCGCCGACTTGAACACATCGGATGCCCACCGCGAACGAATTTTTCTGGAAGAACGGCTGAAAGGCGCCCGCCAGGACCTGGAACGCGCATCACTTGAGCTGAGTGAATTTTCCAGCAAGAACCGGGTGATGGACCCGCAAACGCAGAGCAGGGCCATGATGGACGCGGCGGCGCGCGTCCAGGGAGAACTGATCGTCCGTGAATCAGAGCTGCGTGGGTTGGAGCAAACGTATTCCAATGACAGCGGACGTATCCGCAGCTTACGAGCCCACATTGGAGAATTACAGGCGCAACTCAAGAAAATGCTGGGCAGCGCGGCAACGCCTCCGGCGCAAAGTGGCAACGCGGCTTCAAGCACCGTGCCGTACTCCATGAGCACGCTGCCGGTGCTAGGCTCACGCTACGCTGATCTGTATCGCGAAACCAAAATCCAGGAAACGGTTTATGAATTCCTGACGCAACAGCTGGAGATGGTCAAGATCCAGGAAGCCAAGGAACTGCCAACGGTCCGCACAATGGACCCGGCGGCGATTCCAGAAAAGAAAGCCGGGCCGTACCGCATTCTGCTGGTGTGCCTGTGCGTGGTGGTGGCGCTGATGCTGGCCAGCTCGTGGGTGCTGGGCAAAGCAGCGTGGGAGAGGATTCCGGGACGCGATCCGCGAAAGTTGCTGGTGGACGAGATTGCGTCCGACGTTAGAGATTTCAGCCGCAGATTTCATCGCGGGCCAGCGTAAGAGAAATTCGCCGGCGTGAAACGCGTTCGGGCGGAGGAAAATTTTGCGCAACGGAAACCACAAATTGATCCAGCCGTTCCCGGCGGAACGCTCTTACAGCGTCCAGGAATATTTCCAGCAACTTGGGGAACTGTTGCCGCGTATTCCATTTTCGGCGATTGACGAAATTGCGGATATCTTCCTGGAGTCGCAACTGCAAGGGCGGACCGTGTTCGTCTTTGGCAACGGAGGCAGCGCGGCCAGCGCCTCCCACCTGGTGTGCGACATGAACAAAGGGATCAGTGAGCTTCCCGGAGGCCCAAGGATGAAAGTACAGGCGCTGACGGACAACGTTCCCGTACTCACCGCGCTGGCCAACGATTACGGCTACGAACACGTGTTTTCCGAGCAACTGAAAAACATGCTGCGGCCGCGCGATGTGGTGCTGGCCATCAGCGGAAGTGGAAAGTCCCCCAACGTGTTGCTGGCCCTGAAGACGGCGCGGCAATTGGGCGCAGTCACGACAGGCATTGCCGGATACGACGGCGGAACGATGCGATCGCTGTGCGACGTGTGCGCCGTGGTGCCGTCCGACAATATGAGAATGATTGAAGACATGCACCACGCCACGCTGCACGCCATATTCACCGCCTTGCGGGAGAGACTGCTGGCGGATTGCGAAAAACGAAACACAGCGGAGCAGTTGCGGAAATAGCATTCGGCGCCAAACTCCAATGAAAATCGCCTTTGACCTGCGCAGGATCAACAATCCGGGGATTGGCAGGTACATGAAATGCCTGACAGAAGCCATTCTGGCGCAGGCCCCGCACAACGACTACTTATTGGTTCTGCCTCCGGGAGGCAAAGAACGTTTTCCCGGAACTTCCGACCGAGTGCAAAAGCTGGTGACCAGCCTGAAGTACTACTCCCTGCGGGAACAGATTGAAATGCCGGCCATCCTACGCCGACACAAGGTGGATCTGCTACATGCTCCGCATTTCAATATGCCATGGCGCAGGACGTGTCCGGTAGTGGTGACACTACATGACGCCATCTACATGGCATGCCCGCAGGATTTACCTTCGCGATTGGGCCGCCTGTACTACAAGGCCATGATGAACGCCGCGGCGCGGCGCAGTGACCGGATCATCACCGACTCTGAGTTTTCCAAAACAGATCTGGTGCGTTTGCTGAGCGCGGACCAAGGCAAGATCGAAGTTGTGTATCCCGGAGCGGACCCGGTGTTTCAGAAGGTTGGCGACGAGGCCCGCCGGCGGGCGGTACAAGCAAAATACAGGATTCAACGCGACTACCTTCTATATACAGGGATCTACAAACCGCGAAAGAACCATGCGGGCCTGCTCCGAGCGTTCAAGTTTTTCCTGAGCCAGGGCGGACGAGCGCAGTTAGTTATTGCGGGGCCGATGGGTGAAGGTGAAGCGATACTGCAAAGCCTGACTGCGGAACTGGGAATCGCGGAGCATGTGGTCTTTACCGGCTTTGTCAGCGACGAAGACTTGCCGGTGTTGTACTCCGGGGCGAGCGTGTACGCGTGCCCGTCACTCTATGAAGGGTTTGGGTTTACCGTGCTGGAGGCCATGGCATGCGGCGTGCCGGTAGTGTGTTCGCCGGAAACATCTCTGCCTGAAGTTGCCGGTGATGGGGCGGTCTACGCCGACCCGCGTGTCCCCGAGGAATTTGGCAGCGCTCTGCTGCGCGTTTTTTGGGACAAGACGCTGGCTGCGGCGCTGAAGGAGAAGGGCGATCAGAACGTCCGACGTTTCTCTTGGCACAAGGCAGCGCGGCAGGTGCTTGCGATCTATGCGCAAGTCCTGGGAACGGCGGCGATACAAAAGGAGCCGGCGGCGTGAGGAGCCAAGTCCGGTGAAGATCGCTTTTGATTCCTGGGTATTCGCGCGCCGGTTTGCCAATCACGGTACGCAAGTCTACGCGCGCAACCTTCTCGCCCAGTTTCAGAAGATGGCCTTGAACGGAGAAGGATTTGAAGTTTTTTCTTTCGCTCATCCGGATGAGCGCGATCTGGAGTCTTTTCCCAAGCCTGGAGACGGGTTGCAGATGGTAAGAACGCGGTCCGCGGGCCTGGACCGTTGGTGGAGAATCGGCGCCGGCAGTATGGCCGCGGCCAAGGCCGGTGCAGACGTGATGTTTTGTCCTACTTCCTTGACGCTGGCGGTGAGCCGGGTCCCCGCAGTGGTCACTATCCATGATGTCACGCCAATGCTGACGCCATCGCACACGGCACGCGTAACGTTCATGCTGCGGACGCTGGTGAGAACTTCGGCCAAGCTGGCAAAATCGATCATCACGGTTTCAGAGTGGTCAAAAAAAGATCTGGTGGAAACTTGTGGCATACCGCCAGAAAAGATCACCGTTGTGTACAACGGTTATGATCGCGATGTGTTCAACGATGCACCGGTTGATCCGCGAACGCTGAGCGCTGTGAAACAGAAATTTGAGCTGCTGCGGCCTTATGTGTTCCATCACAGCGTAATTCAACCGCGCAAGAACCTGGTGCGGCTGATTGAAGCGCACCGTCGGTTGCTGGAAAAACAGCCAAGCCAGGAGCTTGATCTGGTCCTGGCAGGGCCGCTGGGATGGAAGTATGAAGAAGTTGTGGAGGCGGCAAGAAACAACCGGACCGCGCGCGGGCGGACGCTTCTGCTCGGCGCGGTGACTGATGCCGATCTGGCGACGCTGATCAAAGGCGCGTCGCTGGTGGTGATCCCGTCATTGTATGAAGGGTTCTGTTTGCCGATGGTTGAAGCCATGGCTTGCGGTGCGCCGGTGATTGCTTCCACGACGTCCTGTTTGCCGGAAATCTCCGGCGGGGCGCTTTGGTATTTTGATCCAACTTCACCGGACGAGATGGCGGAGAAGATGCTGGCCGTGCTGCAGAATGAGGAAATCCAAGGCAGGCTCGGCCGCGCAGGAATCGAACGCGCGAGACTATTCAGTTGGGAGACATGCGCCAGGGCAACGATGGATGTGATACGGAGCGTTGGCGAGCAAAGAAGGCAGCCGAGAGGATGATGGAACGGACCGCAGTCAGCGGCGTCGCGGAGCAAAACCCACCGCGCAGAATGGAATGGCTATTTGCCGTCCTGGCAGTGGTGTTGGTAGTTGCCGCGTACGCCAACATTCTGGTGCTGGCCCTGGGCGCAGGGTTGGTAGTGCTGGCGCTGGCGTTGGTCCGCTTTCAACCGTTGTTGCTGGCGCTGGTTTTTTTTCTGCCGGTGGCTCCTTACCTGAGTTGGGACCTGCCAGTGAAAGACCTGGGAACGCTGTTGCGCGTCTGTTTGTTTGCCGGCGCGCTGGCCAGCCGCGTTCACAGAGGCGAATCCATTCGAGCGTGGCTATTTTCCGGAAAACTGACATGGACGATGCTGGTGTACTGCCTGGTAGCCGTGCTGTCAGGCGTGGCGCTCAATCCTTTTACGCCATCGGTGGCACGCGAGCTGATGCGCCTGGCGTCTTACGTCTGCTTTTATTATGTGATCACGGACTGGGTAAGAACCGATGAAGACTTCACCGCGCTGCTCAAGGCTTTGATGATCTCCTGCTTGTGCGTGGTGACGTTTGGCTTTTACCAGATCGTGGTAGGCGACTATTCGGCGTTGTTTGAGGCGCTGTATCCCATCCAGGACGAATTGTTGAAAAATCCGCCATGGTCAGGACGCATTACTTCATTCTTGAGTCACTTCAACGGGCTGGCCGGCTATTTGAATTTGGTCATCCCGTTTTGTATTGGATTTGGGATCCATGCACGCGACGTGCTTCTGCGCCGCCTGAGCCGCGTGTGCTTTGTGTTGAGCAGCATGGCGTTGGTTCTTACGCAAAGCCGCGGCGGACTGCTGACTTACGGAGCCATTCTGCTGATGAGTGCGTTGTTCCTTGCGCCGTCCGCGCGGCGAAAACTCCAGTGGAGCACGGCGATTGTGGTGGGGACGGTAGCGATGGGAATCGTGGCTGGGTTGGTGTTCGAAAGACTTGCCGGCGTGGACCAATTTACGGAGCTCACACGGCTGGCGATATGGGCCGGCGCATTCAGCGTGTTTGCCGGATCGCCAGTTATGGGAATTGGTTACGGAAACCTGCGGCAACAATTGGGCGGCGTGGTTGGCGGGCCGGACGGATGGATGCCGGATGCGCACAACCTTTATCTACAGCTGTTAGCCGAAACGGGAATCATAGGGTTGATGGCGTTTGCCGCCGTGGTCGTGGTGGCTCTGGGGATCGCGTTACGGCTGCGTCGTAAGCCGCGCTTCAGTATCGAGTGGGTGATTGGCTTTGCCGCCTTTGCGGGAATTGCCGGCGTGATGGTGCATGGCTGCGTAGACTATATGTTCCACACAACACCCCAGTTTGCAGCGATGTTCTTTCTGGTGCTGGGATTGCTCAATGCCGTTTCCCGTCGTCAGGTACCGACGAAACCGGAGCCAGCCTGATGGAGAAGGACACGCTGCAAGAGTTGCAACGTAACTGGGAAGGGCTGGCTCAGACGGACCCGCTATGGGCGATTTGTACACATCCTGACAAGAAAGACCAACGCTGGACGCGGGAAGAGTTTTTCGCCACGGGACAAGAAGAGATCGCGCAAGTGCTCCGTTGCGTGGAATCGCTCGGCCTGGCGCTGGACAAAAGATCCGCGGCACTGGATTTTGGCTGCGGCGCGGGACGGCTTACACGGGCCATGGCCGAGCATTTTGCGGAATGCTGGGGCGTGGACATTGCTCCCACGATGATCAAGAGAGCGCAAGAGTTGAACGCGGACTGTCCACGGTGCCGCTTTGTGCTGAACGCGCAGCCGGACCTGGCGGCGCTTCAGGCGATGCTGCCTTCCGGGATGGAATTCGGCTTCATTTACACCAGCATTGTGCTGCAACACATCCCCATACCACTGGCCGCGAAATACCTGCGCGAGATGATGCGAGTGTTGATGCCGGGAGGAGTGCTGGTGTTTCAAGTCCTGTCACAGGTGAAGGATAGTGCTTTGAGGCGGCTGCGGCGCAAGCTCGCGCTTAGGACCCGGATACGAACACTTCTGAGCGGAAGACCAAGCTATGTGATGGAGATGAATTGTCTGGCCGAAAGTGACGTTCGGGCGATTGTCGCCGAATGCGAGGCGCGTGTGGTGGATGCCCGGCTAACCAATTCCTGTAATCCGGCGTTTAGCGGCCAGTTGAAGTACCTGCAAGAAGAGCCTGCGAAGGGCTTCATCAGCAAGCAATACTGCGTGACCAAGGGATGAGCCGCCCGATGCGAGTGGGCTTTGATGCGCGCTGGTACAACGATTCCGGAGTGGGGATCTACGTGGCTGAACTGTTGCGTGCCTTGGCTCCGCTGCGGGATTGCGAGCTGGTAGTTTACGAAGATCCCGGCAACTTGGTACCGGGGCTGGATGGATTGCCGCTGGAGCGAGTGCCGGTCGTGGCGCGGAAGTATTCGCTGAGCGGAATGCTGGCGATGGGGACGCGATGCCGCGAAGACCGGCTGGATGTATTTCATAGTCCTTTTTATCCCGTGCCGATGTTTGGAGAATTGCGGAAGCCAACTTGTCCAGTAGTGGTGACCATTCATGATTTGATTCCGTTTTTGTTTTCGGTAGATGCGTGGCCGAAAAGGCAGCTGGTGAAAGCCGGATATCGACGGGCCGCCCGAGTGGCGGCGGAGATCATCACTGTGTCACAACATTCCGCGGAAGATGTTGTGAAAATTCTGAGAGTGCCTGCGGCGAAGATAACTTCCATCCATAACGCGGTGTCGCCGGTGGAGTTTCGTGAAGAATCGAGTAAAGACGAAGAAACGGTGCTGCGGCACAAGTACGGATTGAAGAAGCCGTACGTGGTTGCGGCCAGTGCCCATAATTGGCAAACGAAAAACCTGAAGACGGCTTTGCTGGCGCTGGAAGAGGCGAAGAAGATTTGCGAAAGAGAATTTCAGACTGTGGTTTACGGGCCGCCCGATGGACTGCGAGGGGCGGGCGGAGAGACGCAATGGCGCGGCTTGGACCTGGTTTGCACCGGTCACGTCCCGGCACGCGAGTTGGCAATTCTGTTTCGTCACGCGGAAGCGTTCATCTTTCCTCCGCTGTATGAAGGCTTTGGTCTGCCGGTGCTGGAAGCGATGGCTTGTGGATGTCCGGTAGTGACGTCGAACGGCGGGTCGTTGAAGGAAGTTGCAGGAGATGGCGCGCAGGTATGTGATCCCATGGATGTGCGAGGCATGGCGGAAGCGATGGTCGCACTTTTGCAACGCAAGGAATTGCGGGAACGCTGGCGGGCGGCGGGTTTACGCCGGGTGAAAGAGTTTTCCTGGAACGCCGCAGCGCAGCAAACGGTGGCGGTATATCATCGGGCGTATCAAAATTGGGCGCAGAAATAAGATTTGCGTGGAGGCGGGGCGCAAAAATGTCTGGATCAGTTGCAAACAAGATAACGCCGGCGCCGTCAGAGCAATTCCGGCCAATGAGCGAGGGCAAGCAGCTGCTGAAGCGCGCGATCGATGTGGCCGGAGCGTTGGTGATGCTGGTGCAGAGCGCACCGTTGATGGTGTCGCTGGCCCTGCTGATCAAGATGGATGATAACGGACCTGTGCTGCACCGGCGCCGAGTCGTGGGGATGAACGGCGAATTTGACGCCTACAAGTTTCGTACGATGCGAGTGGATGCCGATCAAGTTCTCCATCGCGACGCGGAGTTGCGCGAGAAGTTTCAGGCGAATTTCAAATTGAAGAATGACCCGCGCGTTACGTCCGTTGGAAAGTTTATGCGGCGGCTAAGCCTGGACGAACTTCCACAGTTGTGGAATGTGATCAAAGGAGAAATGAGTCTGGTGGGTCCAAGGATGATCAGTCCGGCGGAAGTTGAGAAGTATGGCGATGCGACGTGGATCTTTACGGTGATGAAGCCGGGGCTCAGCGGGTATTGGCAAGTGGATGGGAAACGGGACGGGACTTATGACGAGCGGGTGGCGATGGACCTGGAATATGTAAAACGCTGGTCCCTGTTGTGGGACCTGAAGATCATCCTGATGACGCCGGTGCGTGTGCTGCGCGGTGCGGGGAACGATTAATGGCGAATATCCTGGTGACGGGTGGCGCGGGATACGTGGGGTCGGTGTGCAGCGCCGAATTGTTGAAGCAAGGCCATACCGTGACGGTGGTGGATGACCTTTCCACCGGATTTCGGGATGCTGTTCCGGCGGACGCGCGCTTTGTGCGGATGGACATCGGGGACGAAGAGGCGGTCCGTGCGCTGGCGATGGAAAGCAAATTTGACGCGGCGTTTCACTTTGCGGCAAAGGCGTTGATACCGAAGTCAGTGGTTGATCCGGGAATATTTTTTCAAACTAACGTGGCTTCGGGAATCCGCATGCTGGAAGGATTGCGGGCGGGGGGAGTGAAGAACTTTGTGTTCTCGTCGTCATCGGCGGTGTACGGCGAAGGTGGAAGAAATGCCATTGATGAGGATGCGCCGAAGAACCCAATGAATTCTTACGGCGAAACCAAACTGATCTTTGAGCAGATATTGCGCTGGTACGCGAGTGCGTATGGCTGGAGTGTGTTTGCGTTTCGCTATTTTAGCGCAGCGGGCGGGACGCCGGAGCGCGGCGAGCGTCATGAGCCGGAGACGCATTTGATCCCGCTGGTGCTGGAAGCGGCGGCGGGGGAACGCGAGTGCTTCAGCATTTACGGCGACGACTACGATACGCCGGATGGAACGTGCCTGCGGGACTTTATACATGTCCTGGATATTGCAGACGCGCACATTCGCGCACTGGCGAAGATGGAGCAGCCGGGAATGCGGGTTTACAACATTGGGGTGGGGAAGCCGTATTCAGTGCGGCAAGTGTATGAGGCGGTGGAGAGAGTGACTGCGAAGAAGGTCCCGGTGCGGGTTATGGGAAGGCGTGCGGGTGATCCGGCAATTTTGTTCGCGAGTCCGAGGCTAATCATGGCTGAGTTGGGATGGCAGCCAAAGCATTCGTCGTTGGAGGAGATTCTGCGGTCGGCGTGGGAGTGGAAGCTGAAAATCCCAGAAGATAGGAGCGGCCGCGCCGCGATGAAGGCTTTTATTCTGGCAGCGGGGAACGGGACGCGGCTGCGTCCGCTGACCGATACGGTTCCAAAATGCCTTCTGCCGATTCGTGGCGTGCCGTTGCTGGAGATTTGGCTGAAGAATTGTGAACGAGCCGGCGTAAGTGAGGTACTGGTGAATGCGCATGCTCATGTGGAGCAGGTTAAAGAGTTTGTGGCGAGGCGACGAGGTGTGGCGAAGGTGCGCGTGGTGGAAGAGCCGCAGCTTTTGGGCAGCGCGGGGACGATAGCGGAGAACCGCGAATTTGTGGCGGGAGAGAAAGCATTCTTGCTGCTGTATGGCGATGTTCTGACCAATATCGATCTGGCGGGGTTGTGGCGGGCGCACCAGGGAAGAGATTTGGCGGCGACGATCGGCGTTTATCAGGTACAGGATCCGAAGCGTTGCGGGATTGTCACAGCGGATGATCAGGGAATTGTGACGGAGTTTACGGAGAAACCGGAGCATCCGAAAAGCAATTGGGCGTTCAGCGGCGTGATGGTGGCTTCGCAAGAGATATTGGATGTGATCCCGGAGGAGCGTCCGGCAGATATTGGGTTTCACGTGCTGCCCAAGCTGATGGGACGCATGGCGGCGTGCGAGACGGCAGATTATCTGGTGGATATC
This sequence comes from Acidobacteriaceae bacterium, assembly GCA_025357215.1. Classification (GTDB taxonomy): domain Bacteria; phylum Acidobacteriota; class Terriglobia; order Terriglobales; family Acidobacteriaceae; genus Angelobacter. The sequence goes on from JANXPR010000179.1 coordinate 11,646, forward strand.
GGGACCATGGAGAATTACGAGCGGGCGCAGCGGGAGTGGCCGGAGTTGTGAACCAGCGAGCGGAACGGACCATTGCAAGGGAGACAGACGAGATGTTGGCTGGCGTGATCGTTGACATGGATGGCGTAGTGGTGGACAGCCATCCGACGCACATGCTGGCGTGGAAGATGCTGTTGGAGGAGTTGGGAAAGAATCCGTCAGAGAGCGATCTGGATTTCGTGCTGGATGGTCACCGGCGTGAGGACATTCTGCGGCATTATCTGGGCGAACTGTCAGCAGAACAGATTGTCGAATATGGAACGCGGAAAGACGCGTTGTATCGCGAGGCCGCGCAGGAGTTGAAGACGATCCGCGGGTTGGAAGAATTCATGGACCAGCTCGCAGCTGCGGGCATTGCGATGGCGGTGGCAAGTTCGGCCGGACGCCAACGAGTGGAGCAGACGCTGGAAAAGTTGGGACTGGCAAAGAGGTTTCGCGCCGTAGTGACCGGCGACGATGTAGTGAAGCACAAACCGGATCCAGCCGTGTTTTTGATGGCGGCGCAAGAGATGGGTGTGAGGGCGGAATCGATTCTGGTTTGCGAAGATGCGGCGGTAGGCGTGATCGCGGCGAAGAGCGCGGGGATGAAGTGTTTGGGAATTGCAGTGGAAGGACGCGAGGCGCAGTTGATGCAGGCGGGAGCAGATCGTGTGGTAAGGGACTTCAGAGAAGTAAGATTGGAAGAGGTAAGCGGGATGTTTTAACGCCGAAAGATTTGCCCGGACAAATGCACAGGTCCTTCGACTCCCACCCCATCGCGCGAAGCGCGCGTCGGGGACCCAGGCTTCGCCCTCGCGTCCGCTCGGACTCACTCAGGATGACAAGGGTTTAGATTGTGCAAGTCCAGTGCCGCGAGTAATTGCCGAGCAGTTTTTGAAGAAAGCGCAAGGTCCCTCCGTCCTACTCGCGCGCTGAAGATGGCGCGCGCTCGCTTCACGGACGTCGGGATGACGACGAACAAGTTCGGGCTTGAAGGGACCATGAGTGCACTCCGGCGGACCGGGAAGGAGCTAACTTCCTGTGGTCCGCCAAAATGCCTGAGCAAAGCGGTCAGCGGTTAGCAATCAACCGATCGCCGCCCTTCTCAGCTCGCGGGACGCGAACTCGTCAATAGTTTTTACCGCAGCTTTCACCGTTGGGCGTGCGTGAGGGCGGATGACCTGGGCGGAGAAACGCTCCATCTCTTCCAGTTGCGGGCTAAATTGCAGCAGCAGCAGATTGGCGCCTGCGTCTTCAAACTCTGCGATGCGCTCGGAGACTTGTTCGGGCGTTCCCACCAGGCCGGAGCGCAGGCCGCGATTCGACACCGAGTAGTCTTCGAGTGAGACGCGCTGGTCAAGCTGGGTGTTGGCCAGCCATTGCTGATAGTTGTCGTAACCGGCCGCGTTTTGTTTTACGTCGGTGATGCGGCGGAGTTCGCGCTGGGCTTCTTCTTCGTTGTCGCGGACGATGGCGTACGCGGCCACGCCGAACTGCATCGGCGGCAGGTCGAATTTTTCACGGCGCGCGGAGAGGTCGGCGATCTTAGCGCGGATTTTCTCTGGCGGGTCGCCGTGCATCACGTAGGCGTCACATTTCTGGGCGATCAGGTTCTTGGCGGCTTCCGATTCACCTCCAGCATAGATCACCGGGCGCGGACGCGAGACGGGCTTGGGCTGGAGGACGAGATCGTCCACGCGGTAATACTTGCCGTGGTAAGTGACGTGATCTTCTTTCCATGCGCGATCAACGACGTCGAGCCATTCGGAAGTGCGGGCATAACGGTCGTCATGCTGGTCAAATTGCACGCCGTATTTGCGGGCTTCTTCCGCCCACCAGGAAGAGACCACGTTGAGAGAGACGCGTCCGTTGCTGATGTGGTCGATGTTGGCGGCCTGCTTGGCCAGCAACGCGGGATTGTGGAACG
>JANXPR010000200.1 GCA_025357215.1 Acidobacteriaceae bacterium
GGTTCCAACCCCAAGGAAATGCATCTGGGCATAGCCCGGGTTCCGGACGAGCGTCTGGACAAGCTTGCCGTCCAGTACAACCCGAAAAAGCTGACCCACGCCGTGGTGGAATACGTGGACGTAGCCGCCATTGGCCAGGACGCCCTGAAAGAAACCGCTTTCCTCACCAATCTCCGCACCGTGGACGCGCTGGCCCACGTGCTGCGCGTGTTTGACGATCCTTCCATTCCGCATGTTGGGGACATCAATCCTCTACGCGACGCCAAGACCGTGGACTTTGACCTGATCGTAAGCGATCTGGGCCAGGTGGAAAAACGCCTGGAGCGTCTGGAAAAAGACTTGAAGAAGATGAAGAACATGGAGCTCGAGCGCGAGTTCGATCTCATCAAGCGCTGCAAGGAGCATCTGGAAAAAGAACTGCCGCTGCGCGAAATGGAACTGGCGGTCGACGACGAGAAACGCATCCGCGGGTTCATGTTCCTGAGCCAAAAACCGATTCTGTATGTGCTGAACATTAACGAATCCACCAACCTGGGCGAAGACCTGGAGCACGCCGCGGACAAATTCAAAATGAACGAGCTCGCCAGCCGCAAGAACGCCGGCGTCACCGCCATCTGTGGAAAAGTAGAAGCTGAGCTGGCGGAAATGAGTGACGAAGAAGCACGCGACTTCCTTTCCAGCTACGGCCTTACGGAAAGCGGACTGACGCGACTGATTCGCAAGACGTACGAACTGCTGGGCGTGATTTCATTTTTCACCATCGGTGAAGACGAGTGCCGCGCCTGGACGGTACCCAGGAATTCACGGGCCCAGAACGCGGCTGGGGCGATCCACTCCGACCTGGAAAAGCATTTCATCCGGGCGGAAACCATTCACTGGGACAAGCTTCTGGAATCGGGGTCAGAAGCCAACGCGCGCGGCAAAGGGTTATTGCGGCTAGAAGGTAAAGACTACATCGTGCAGGACGGCGACGTGATGCACATCCGCCATAGCGGATAAATTCTTCAGAAACAAACGGGCAAACACTTTTCATGGGCTCCATTACTACAAGTATTCTGCTGGGGATTGCGGCGGCGGGCGCCAACGCTTTTGGCGGCGCGGTGCTCGTCCAAAAAGACTGGGACAAGAAGTACCTGCGTTATTTCATCGCAGTGGGCGCCGGCTTTATGCTGGGAACGGCCATGCTGGAAATGCTGCCGGAGAGCATTCGCGTTTCCGGACCAAATGCGCCGCTGCTGTTGCTGATCGGCTATTTCATCGTGCATTTCTTCGAACACACCGTCACTTCGCATTTCCACTTTGGCGAGGAGACGCACAAAGAAGAGTTCGCCGACAACCATCGCGTGTTCTCGGTGATCTTTGGACTGGTCATCCACACTTTTTTTGACGGCATTGCCATCGCGTCAGGCTTTTTGGTTTCAAGCTGGCTGGGCTGGGTGATTTTCTTTGCCGTGATCCTGCACAAGGTGCCGGAAGGGTTTACGGCTTCTTCCATCATGCTGGCCGGCGGACACAGCAAGAAAAACGCCTGGCTGGCTTCTGCGCTGCTCGGCTTTGCTACTTTTCTGGGCGTGGTCACGGTAACGACTTTTACGCGTTCATTGCCCGCCGGCTTGCCGCTTTCCGCTGGCGTGACTCTGTACGTGGCAGCTTCTGACTTGATTCCGGAAGTAAACCGCGAACCCGGAACGCTGGTAGCTTTGGCCGTGTTCTTAGGCGTGGGAATGTTCTTGGTGTTACAGCATTTTTTCCACTAACTATGTCGCTCAGCTCCAACAGCAAGAGCACTCAGCCGTCAGCAATCAGCATTCAGCCCCTAAACGTAATACTTTAAGGGAAGCCTTTGGAACATCCCTCCTTGGCCGCGACAACGACATCCATCAGCATCAAGGATGTTGACGGGCTGAGTGCTGAGTGCTGAGAGCTGAGTGCTGGTTTTACTCCACTTCCCGCTTGGCCTGGTATCCTTCGCGCGAAACGATCTGGTACTTCACGTCTTTGCCTTTTTCGTCTTTCATCCTGATGGGGCTACCGTCCGGGCCGATTAGTTCCACTTTGATTTTGCGGAAAGAGCCATCCAGCTTGGTGTTACTGGGACGGTACGCCAAGGTGTACTGGTTGCGGATGGTCTGCGCGATGTCCAGGAAAGCTTCTCTGAATTGCGCCTGAAAAAGCGGCTGATAGTAGCGGCCGCCGGTCATTTTGGCAAAACTCTTCAGCTGGTTGTCGGCCTGCAGGAATTCCATGTTGCAGTTGAATGTAGTGATGCCGCACAGGTAGCTCATGAGGCCGTGGCTTTCGGCGTAATTGCGCAGGGCCACTCCGGTGCTGATGCTATAGATGTCAATGTCCTTGGTGCCTTCGATCTTTTTCAGCATCTGGTCCAGGGTCCGTTTGCTGAACGTGTCACGGCCGCTGGAAATCAGAATGATGTATTTGCGGCCTTCCACGCCTTCCAACCGGTCAATGGTGTCATAAAGAGAGTCGAACAGATTGGATTCGGCGGACATGGCAAACTGCAAGCTGCGCAGGCCTTCATAGATATTGCGCTTGTCTTGGGTAAAGTCCGCCAGAATGTGCGGCTTGATGTCATAGGTGATCAGCGCGATCCAATCTTCCTTCTTCATGGTCTGCGCAAACGTGTACGAGGCATAAAGCGAGTCATACTGAAATTGGCCGAAGTTCTTGGAGAACTCCACCAGCATCACCGCGGTAATGGGCGCCTGAATCAGGCCGAAATTGGAAATCGTTTGCGGAACGCCATCTTCCGATACGCGGAAATTCTGCTGTTTCAGGCCTGGGACAAAAACTCCGTCCTTGGTGAGCACACCCACATCCACCGTAACCAGGGGGACGCTCACGCGCAGGGAAAAGTTGGGCATGTCCTCAATCTTCTTGGGCTGCTTGGGCTTTTCTTCCTTCGGTGGCGGCTCGTCCTTCTTTTTGGGAATGGCAATGGGACCGATATCGCCCTGCGGACCGCCCGCCTCACCGGTGTTCCCGGACGGCGTGGCTTTGGGGGTTGGACTGGGCGTGGCAGTTTGTGCCTGGGCTGGCAGCGAGAGCAGCACAGCCATACAGAAACAGGAAACCAATGCCCATGCGGCCGCTAATCCGCAACGGTCAAACGCCTTAGAAGTATGAAGTTTTTTAAAGCCAGTTCGTAGGTGCATTTCCGGCTGCCTTTTTATGAATTTGTATCTTAGTATAGATGCACGAACTCAACTTTTCAGAAGCCCAATTTTTTACATGTTCTGGGAAGCCCCGTCCGCAATGATGTTTCGTGAAAGCAAAAGGTCAGCCGCCGGTATGAACAAAGCCTTCTTGCGCGTTGCCGTTTTTTTTCTTCTTCTGGGTGCAGCCTGGGCCCAGGAGCCAGCGAATCATAGCCCGGCTACTGCCTCGCCCGCAAATTCCATCAAATTCATGTCGGTGGACGAGGTGCGTCCCGGCATGACCGGCGTGGCCTACACGGTGTTTGAAGGCGTTAAGCCGGAAACCATGGGCGTGGAAGTTCTGGGACTGATCCGCAACATGAACGGCCCCAGGAATGACGTGGTGCTGGTGCGTCTGCACGGCCAAAAGGCAGAGTATACCGGTGTGGTGGCAGGCATGAGCGGCAGTCCGGTTTATATTGACGGCAAATTGCTCGGGGCCCTTGCCTACCGCATTGGGACGTTTACCAAAGAACCCATCGCCGGCGTAACGCCGATCCAGCAGATGCTGGAAATCAACGAGTTTGACCGCAGCGTTCCACCTTCGCGAAGCGTGCCTCCGGCAGTAACTCCGGGCCCACAGAAGAGCAGCAGCGCGGACGTAACCGGGACAGCGGGACCGCTAAGCTCAACTCCTCAGGGTTATGCCCAGCTCCTGCAACCGATTGAAGCTCCGTTTGCCTTCAGCGGCTTTGACGAATCCAGCATCAAGCTGTTTGCCCCGCAATTCGCCGCGGCTGGAATATTTCCGGTGATGGGTGCGGGATCATCAAGCAATGAAAAGCAACCAGAGCCCATTGAGCCTGGCTCGGCCGTTAGCGCGGTGCTGGTCAAGGGCGACATGGATGTGGCCGCTGGTTGCACCGTGACTTATCTTGACGCGGAACATTTGCTGGCCTGCGGACATCCCATTACGCAATACGGCATGATCGACATGACCATGACCAAAGCCAGCGTGGTGACCACGCTGGCCACGCCGCTGGGGTCTTTTAAGATCATGAGCGCCACCGAACCGGTGGGTTCGTTCGTCCAGGACCGGCGCACGGGGATTCTGGGACGCTTTCATCGCGAGTCGCAGATGATCCCGGTCACGCTGAGTATTCACGGAGCCAACGGCTCCAAGGAATTTCATTACGAAGTCCTAAACAACGCGCGGCTCACGCCCGTAATGATGATGGCCACCGTCTACAACTCCCTGATGGGCATGAACCAGTATGGAGAAGAGACCACCTACAGGTTGAACGGCACGATCCATGTTGCCGGTTATCCTGACGTAAAAATGGCCAACTTGTATTCGCCCACGGACACCATGCCCACCGCGTACGCGGTAGCCATTGGACTGGGTGAACGCTTTGGCCGGATCTACGACAATCCGTTCCAGGCGCCGCAAGTCGGCGGAGTGTCTCTGAACTTTGATCTGGAACGCGACCGCCGCTCGGCTACGTTGGAGATCGCGCGCACGGACGTGACGGAAGCCCGGCCGGGCGATGAAATCACCATTGAAGCAGTGCTGCGTCCTTATCGCGGCGACAGGATCGTGTTGCGGATTCCCGTGCGCGTACCGGCGTCCGTCCCCCGGGGAACGTTACGCATTCTGGTGAGCGATGGCGACACGCTGGACCGCGCGCGCCGCATCAATCCGATCATGTCCCGCAAGCTCGACTTGAATTCCACCATCGAAATGCTGAACAAGGAACACGTGAATGACCGGCTTTATGTCTCGCTGCTGGAAGCCAATCCGCAAGCCACGGTGGAAGACAAAGTCATGCCGGCCATGCCGCTTTCCATCATGAACGTAATGGACGGCATGCGCGCCACGCAGGAGATGATTGTGTTTAGCGAATCGGCAGTGCATGAAACGTCCACGCCGGTGGGATATGTGGTGAATGGCGCCCAGGTGATCAGCCTCACCATTAAATAGCGTGCCGCGGTTAGGCGTTTAAAAAACTCTTCAAAACAACAATAAGAAAACAATGAAACCATTTCGCTTTGCTGTTTTCACGTTCCTCTTTACCGGAGTTTTTGCCGGACTCGCCTTCACCCAGGGCACACGCCAGTGGAAAGAAACTGGCTATGAAGATTTTGAACGCGGCACAGCGCGCGGCGTGGCCATCCGCAGCACGGGCTTCTTGGAACTCGCTCCGGCCTTTAAGCCGGTCTATACCAGCTCGTCGACGTATATTTGGAGCATTGTTGCCGACAAAGACGGCGTAGTCTTCACGGCCACGGGATCGCCCGCGCGCGTCTATCGCGTAACGCCGGACGGCAAAGCCACCGTAATCTTTGAACCCAAAGATCTTCAAGTCCAGGCCATTGCTCTGGGCGGGGACGGCGCGATCTATGCCGCCACTTCACCCGACGGCAAGGTTTACAAGATCACGCGGGCGGTGGGGAAATCCGCGCAGGCTGGCGCCAGCGAATATGCAGCTGAAGTTTTCTTTGATCCGAAAACAAAATACATTTGGTCCCTGGCGCTGGATTCGCAAGGCCGGCTCTATGTAGCCACCGGCGAAAATGGCGAGATCTATCGCGTGGAAAAATCCGGGCAGGGCTCGGTGTTCTTCAAGTCCGATGAAGCCCACATCCGCACGCTGGCGCTGGATGCTAAAGGCAACTTGATCGCCGGGTCAGACGGAAGCGGATTGATCTATCGCATCACACCGGCAGGCGAAGGGTTCGTACTGTACAGCGCGCCGCGCAAAGAAATCACGGCGCTGGCCGTGGACGCAGCCGGAAACATCTACGCAGCGGGTACGGGAGAAAAACGTGGAGCAGCGATTGCCGGTCAATTGCCGCAGCCGCAAATCATCATGGCGCCAGGAGCTCCGCCGGCCGGCATTCCGCTGATCGGCTCGGTCAACCTTGGTGGGTCCGATATCTTTATGATCGCGCCGGATGGCTCGCCGAAAAAACTTTGGGCTTCAAAGGACGACGTGGTCTACGCAATGGATTTCGACTCGGCGGGACGCCTCGTCGCCGGCACCGGGAACAAAGGCCGCATCTTTGCCATCGAAAAGAATGGACAGTTCACTGATCTTCTGAAAGCCAGCGCGAACCAGGTTTCAGCCTTCGCGCACGCGGCCAACGGTGGCCTGTACTGCTCGACCAGCAATCTGGGCAAAATCTTTCTCATGAGCAGCCAGCCGGAGGCGGAAGGCACATTTGAAAGCGACGTGCAGGACGCAAAAATCTTTTCGCGCTGGGGACGAGCCGAAGTCCGCGCGCGCGGCAACGTCGAACTCCTGGCCCGCAGCGGCAACGTGGACAATCCAGACCGCAACTGGAG
>JANXPR010000205.1 GCA_025357215.1 Acidobacteriaceae bacterium
CGAAGAAAATACGTTTCCTGCTTCCGCTGGACCACGTGATTGCGGAAAAGATTGACGCGGATGCGGCCAGGCAGACAGTCTCAACAGACGCTGGGATTCCGGCGGGGCAGATGGGACTGGACATTGGATCGGAGACGGTGACGGTGTTTTCCAAAGAGATATCCGGCGCGAAAACGATTGTCTGGAACGGGCCGATGGGCGTTTTCGAAGTGGCTCCGTTCGCCAATGGCACGATGAAGGTTGCACAGGCGGTGGCGGCGAATCGCGGAGCTACGTCGATTGTGGGCGGCGGAGATTCGGTGGCGGCAGTGCACCAGTCAGGCGTGGCGGACAAGATTACGCACATTTCCACCGGAGGCGGCGCGTCATTGGAGTTCCTGGAAGGCAAAAAGCTTCCGGGCGTGGAAGCACTTACCGACAAAAGTTAATCAATAAAAAGTGATTGGCAAGAAATGACCGCCAAGAAGTTGATCTAACGAACATGACGGATCACATGCGCTTTCGCGTTGGAGATCAGGCCGCTCTGGAGCTGGTTCAGGGAGACATTACACAGGAAACGAGTGATGCCATTGTGAACGCCGCCAACTCTTCCCTGCTGGGCGGTGGCGGCGTGGACGGCGCGATTCACAAGGCTGCCGGAGCAAAGTTCGCCGCCGAATGCCGCAAGCTGCATGAGCAGCACTCGCCGCTGGCTCCCGGACATGCCGTGAGTTCTTCAGGCGGCGATCTGCCGGCACGATTTGTCATCCATACTGTTGGTCCAGTCTGGCACGGCGGCGACCGCAACGAACCACAAATCCTGGAAAGCTGTTACTGCAACAGCATGGCAGAAGCTGAACGCCTGAAGTGTACCAGTGTGAGCTTCCCTGCAATCTCCACTGGCGTATTCGGATATCCGGTGCCGCAGGCTGCGTCGATTGCCGTCCGGGCGATAGCTGATCTGTTGCGCTCTCCGCGCAGGATAATTCTGGTGCGGCTTGTGCTTTTCAGCGAGGACGCGTACAACGCTAACGTACACGCCGCGAATGAACTGGTCCGCAGCGCGCCGCATTTTAAAATCACGCCGGAAACCGTCCATTCATGAGAAAAAAAGTCATCGCTGCCAACTGGAAGATGTACAAGACACCGCATCAAGCCAAGGAATTTGTGGACTCATTTTTGCCGCATGCCTGGGGACATACGCGGGATGAAATCGTGATCTGTCCGCCATTTGTGTGCATTCCCGCGACGGCGGAAGCGGCACAAGGCAGCGGTATTGCCATTGGTGGCCAAGACCTGTACTGGGAACAAGAAGGCGCATACACCAGCGCGATTTCGGCGCACATGCTCATGGCCGCTGGGTGCACGCACGTGATCATCGGACACTCCGAACGGCGGCAATACTTTAGCGAGACCGACGATACGGTGAACCGCAAACTGAAGCGGGCGTTGTCGGCGGGACTCAAGCCGATTGTCTGCGTGGGAGAAGTCATCCAGGAACGCGAAGCCGGGCTTACGGACGAAGTGTTGCGCCGGCAATGCGGGATCGCGTTTCGCGATATCTCCGGCGGCGAAGCCATTCCCATCATCATGGCCTACGAACCCGTGTGGGCGATTGGGACCGGCAAGACGGCTACTCCGGAGATGGCGGGGGAGGCGCATGCCGTCATCCGGGCGGAAGCGGCGAAAGCTTTCGGTGAAGGCGTGGCCACGCAGATACGAATCCTTTACGGCGGCAGCGTGAAACCGGACAACGCGAAAGCCCTGATGTCCCAGCCGGAAATCGACGGTGCGCTGGTGGGCGGGGCGAGCTTGGACCCTAAGAGCTTTGCGGCGATTGTGAAGTACTAGAAGAAGCTGCTAGCGGCTAGCTTCTGGCTACTTCGAAAAAACTTAGCCGCGAATGAACGCGAAACAGTCAAATTCAGAGCGCCCGGCCCGTGAGATAGAAGAATATTTCGTATTGTATTCGCTATCTGTGGTAGTATGCTTCTTGCCATGCCGTCGCTCCGCCAAAGCCAAACCGAAGATACGGAACTAGTCCAATGGCTCTTTCTGGACATGAATTCCTACTTCGCCTCCGTGGAGCAGCAGGTCCAGCCACATCTGCGGGGGAAACCTACGGCCGTGGTCACGGTGGATGCGGATTCCACGGTCTGTATTGCCGCCAGTTATGAAGCCAAGTCCCTTGGCGTGAGCACGGGAACGCCGCTGGGCGAAGCCAAACAGAAATGTCCTGATCTGAACGTGATTGTGGCCCGGCATGAGCTTTACGTGGACTACCACAACCGGATCGTAAACGCGGTGGAAGACAACTGCCTGCACGTTTCAAAAATTGTTTCCGTGGATGAAATGGAATGCCGCCTGATAGGGCGCGAACGCCAGCTGGCCAACGCTCAAGCCCTGGCGCTCAAGGTAAAGCAAGCGGTCCGCGGCGTGGGTGAGTCGCTGCGCTGCTCCGTTGGTCTGGCGCCGAACCGTTTTCTGGCCAAGGTGGCTTCCGACATGAAAAAGCCAGACGGCCTGGTCACCATCACCCCAAGCCAGCTTCCCCATGTCCTCTTTTCCCTGAAGCCGCGGGATCTGCCGGGCATTGGACATCGCATGGAACAACGCCTGCTCCGCCAGGGGATTGAAACCATGGAGCAGCTCTGCCGGCTGGATATGGACCAGATGACTCAGCTCTGGGGCGGTGTGCTGGGAACACGCTTCTGGCTCAAACTGCGGGGCAGCGATTTTGACGAACGGGAATCAAACACCAGCAGCATCAGTCACCAGCACGTGCTGCCGCCGGACCTGCGCACACGCGACCAGGCGGCTGCCGTCGGCAAAAAGCTGCTGCACAAAGCTGCCGTACGCTTGCGCAAAGCCA
>JANXPR010000279.1 GCA_025357215.1 Acidobacteriaceae bacterium
TACATGTGGGCGATCCGGTAACGATCAAGACGGACGCCTACCCCGACGTTTTTCACGGCCACATTTCCTTCATGGGAGCGGCCCTGGATCCAACGTCGCGTACTTTGCAGGCCAGAATCGACACCGCCAATCCCAACGGCAAATTGAAAAAAGACATGTATGTGACCGCTACGGTGATTGCCGGAAAAATCACGAACGCGATGCTGGTCCCCGATTCTTCCGTGCTGCGCGATGCCGAAAACGAACCGTTTGTCTACGTTGAAACCGGCCAGGGCCAGTTCGCCCGAAGACAAGTGAAGCTGGATGGGAGTTATGAAGGCAAGACCCAGATCATGAGCGGACTCAAGCCTGGAGAACGCGTGGTCGGCGACGGAAGCTTGTTCTTGCAGTTCGCAAACTCGCTGCAGTGAGAGTGGTCGGGAAGATTTGAAATTGTAGCGACAAGCGGTGCGGAGCGTACGAGGGCGAGGTCCTTCGCTACGCCCAGGATTTCGCCGGCAGGCTCGGACGCCTGCCCAAGCGCCTCAAGCTTGGAGCGGAGCGACAAGGTTTTTGAAAAGGACGGTTAGCCGCGAGGCCGACTCGCGCGCCGAGCGGATGGCTGTAGGAGCCGTGCAGTGATAGCCGAAGCCAAGAAGTTAAGCGGGTTGGAGCGGAGCGACATACAAAGATGATCCATAAGATCGTACAAATGGCCTTGCGTCAGCGTTTCCTGATGCTGATGCTGGTGGTTTTGCTGATCATCGCCGGAGTCATTTCCTTCCAGCGCATGCCAGTGGACGCCTACCCTGATCTGTCTCCGCCCATGGTGGAAATCATCACGCAATGGCCCGGCCACGCGGCGGAAGAGGTTGAGCGGCTCATCACTCTTCCACTGGAAGTGGAATTTTCCGGTGCGCCCAAGATGGAAGTAATGCGCTCCATCTCTCTCTATGGCCTGTCTGACATACGGCTCACATTCACTGATGGTACCGACAACTATTTTGCGCGGCAGATAATTTTCCAACGCATTGGGGACGCACAACTTCCCTCGGGCGTTTTGCCCAGCATGGCGCCGCTGTTCAGTCCGAGTGGACTTGTTTATCGCTACGTGCTGGAGAGTCCGGACCGCAGTCCCCAAGAACTTAAGACGCTGGAAGATTGGGTGGTGGCGCGCGCTTACAAATCCGTTCCCGGCGTGGCGGACGATTCCGGTCTGGGCGGCACCGTGATGCAGTACCAGGTGCTGCTCGATCCAGCCCGGCTGTATGGTTATCACCTGACCGTGCAGCAGGTGATCCAGGCGCTGGCCAACAACAACGCCAACGCCGGCGGCGGTTTTTATTCCCAGGGTGGGCAGTCCTATTACGTGCGCGGGCTTGGCCTGGTGCAAAACACCAGTGACATCGGCAACATCATAGTTGCCGCCAATAAAGGAACGCCGATACGAATCCGCGATGTTGGTGACGTAACGATTGGTCACGCGCCGCGCCTGGGATCGTTTGGGTTCCAGACCCACAAGTCCAACCAGGATGACGCGGTTGAAGGCGTCATTCTGATGCGGCGCGACGAGCAGACCCAGAACGTACTCAAGGCGGTGGAAAAGAAAACCGAGGAGCTGAACAACTCCGTGCTGCCCAAGGACGTTAAGGTGCGTCCGTTCTACGACCGCAGCGAACTGGTAAATGTGACCACGGACACGGTGGAAACCAACCTGATTCGCGGCATGATCCTGGTGGTGATCGTGCTCTTGTTCTTCCTGTTCAGCGTACGCGCGGCGGTGATTGTCTCGCTGACCATCCCGCTGAGCTTGCTGTTCGCCTTCATTGTGCTGCACGCGCACGACGTTTCCGCGAATTTGCTTTCCATTGGCGCCATCGATTTCGGCATTGTGATCGACGGCACCGTGGTCATGGTGGAAAACATCTATCGCGAACTGGCGGAGCGCCACGGCCAGGAATACAAATTAACAGACGTTATTTTGTCCGCCGCAAAAGACGTTGACCGTCCTATCTTCTATTCCGTGGCCGTGATCATCGCCGGCTATCTGCCGATCTATGCGCTGAGCGGGCCTTCAGGAAAGCTATTTCACCCGATGGCCGAAACCATGACCTTCGCCCTGATAGGCGCACTGATCCTCACGCTCACGTTGGTGCCGGTTCTGGCGTACTACTGGTTTAAGAAGGGCGTGAAGGAATCAACCAATCACGCCTTTGAGTGGATCAAGAAGGTGTACACGCGGCAGCTTGACTGGTGCCTGGACCATCGTTGGCTCACGCTGGGGATGGCTGGGTTGATTTTCGCGGCCACGCTGCTGTTGGTGCCGTTCATCGGCGGCGAGTTCATGCCGCATCTGGATGAAGGCGCTCTGTGGGTGCGGGCCACCATGCCGTACACCATCTCCTTTGAGGAATCCAGCAAGATTGTGCCGCAGGTCCGCAATATCCTGATTTCCTATCCGCAGGTCACGGTTGTCGGTTCAGAACACGGACGCCCTGAC
>JANXPR010000296.1 GCA_025357215.1 Acidobacteriaceae bacterium
ATGAAGCGTAACCGCGAAACCACCTATATAATCCGTTTTTCCTGTTTCAGCCGGGGCGATGAAATCAGCCAGAGAAACGTTCGCCTGACCAGCGGTTTTTTTGGATTGCTGGCGCAGAAATTCCAGATGTTCAGGCTTGAGGCGTTCGCGCGTCCACAACGCGGCGAGGCCGGCGATGGGATTAAAGCCATCCAGACTGCTTACGCCGGAGCAGGCTTTGTCATGATTGCCGCGAACAAATACAGTTCCCAATTCACGCGAACGCACCGTGACTTCATTGGGGTTGGCGCCGTAACCGACGATGTCTCCCAGATTGAAGACGCGGTCATACGCGGGAGCAGCCGCCAAGCAGGCTTCCAGGGCCTCAAGGTTCGAGTGAATATCGGAAATAATAAGGATGCGCACGCGATTTAATCTGTCAGTGTAAATCAAGCAGAGCGGTCATGGCGCGATGCGGGCCCAATGTCCGGGAGCAACTTCCCGCAACGGGAGTGGCACCGCGGGCCGCGCGCCCGGCTCCACGGTTTCCAGGGGACGCGAACGGTCGGTTTTGAGAGTGGGGATGGCGGCGATCAAACCGCGTGTATAAGAATGAGTGGGTGCGGAAAAGATTCGCGCCACCGGACCCATTTCGACAATTTCTCCCGAGTACATCACGGCCACCTGGTCGGCGACGCGAGAAACCACGCCGAGATCGTGGGAAATAAAAAGCACGGCGAGTTTGTACTTCTCACGCAATTGGCTGAGCAATTCCAGAATCTGCGCCTGAATGGTAACGTCAAGCGCGGTGGTGGGCTCATCAGCGATGAGCAGTTGCGGATGGTTCACCAATGCCATGGCAATCATCACGCGCTGGCGCTGGCCTCCGGAAAGCTGGTGCGGATAGTCACGGGTGCGACGGTCAGCTTCCGGGATGGCCACTTCACGCAGAGCTTCCACGGCGCGGTCCCATGCGGCGCGTTTGCTCACGCGACCATTGTTTTCGCCACTCTTGTTTCCACTCCCATGCGCCAGCACCGCTTCAGCCACCTGATCACCTACGCGCATAACGGGGTTCAGGGCGGTCATGGGCTCCTGAAAGATCATGCTGATGCGCGCACCGCGAACGTTGCGCATCGCGCCTTCGGAAAGCGCGAGCAGATCTTCTCCTGCAAAAGAAATCTTCCCGTTCACGCGGGCCTGCGGCGGAAGCAAGCGCATGATCGCCAGAGACGTCGCCGACTTACCCGAACCGGATTCGCCTACGAGTCCCAGAGTGCCGCCCTCGGCGATGCTGAAGTTTACGTCGCGTACGGCGGCAACGTCGCCGGTCTGCGTGGCAAAGGTTACGTTCAGACGTTCGATTTGTAATAAGGAGGACACAGTGCAGTTTGCATTTTAGCGGAAGCCCGGCAAGAAACTCACGACGCCCAATCGGATTATCGCGATCAGGCAATTGCTACCGTCTACCACCGGGCTTACAATTATCAAGTGACTCAAGACGCCAATGAACTCTTGCGCAAGGCCCTGACATTGCCAGAAGAAGACCGTGCCGCACTTGCCGGCTCACTGATTGATAGTCTTGAGACTACGATGGACGAGGCGGTTGAAGCTGCCTGGGCGGATGAAGTTGCCCGCCGCCTTGAGGATCTTGACTCCGGCAAAGCAAAAACCGTGCCTTGGGACGAAGTTCGCCGCAGGATTTCACGCAAGCTGACCGATGAACAATAACCCTGTCGTTTTCCACGAAGAAGCGGCGGCAGAGTATGAAGCAGCTTTCGACTGGTATCTAGAACGTAGCCGGCTGGCTGCTGCTAAATTTGCTGACGATCTCAGCCAGACCCTTGAAGCGGTTGTGAAAGCGCCGCAGCGCTGGCCCATTCACACGCACGGTACACGCCGGATTCTGCTGCGTCACCCCATTCATTCTCGTCTACCGAGAGCATTCTTCCTATATTCAGGTAATCGCTGTCGCTCACGGTCGCAGGCGTCCGGGTTATTGGAAACAAAGACTCTAGGACCGCTACGCGGTCACCTTGGTTGCGGCTTTGCCGGCGTCCACACCTTTTTGCATTGCCGCCAACATGGCGGGTTCCTGTTGCATGAGCCAATCGGACGCGGCGGCTTGATCACCTTCCAATTTGATCAATCCCTGACCGGCCAACTGTTTGGCCAGTTCCAGCATCTTTTCGCGCGCGGCATTCACGTACTGGCAATCGTAAGGATGGGCGATTTCCACGGGCTGCGATTTACTCAGCTTGCCGCTCAACCAGAATACGCGGCGCTTGATCAGATCGCGGACGTCATCGTCCGACTGGGTGGGAAACTGGATCTTCTTGGCCGGAAAGCTATAAAAGCGCGTGGTCACGTGGACGGGCTGCATTTTGCCGGATTTGACCAGCGCGATCTGGCCGTTGTCCACGATTTTGCGGATGGAGTTCACCACCAGACCTTCAGCATGTTCTTCCGCCAGAGATCCCAGCGCGTCTTTCATGGTCTGGGTAAGGCTCACGGCGACATCGGCATGTAAACCTTCATCGCTGCCCAGCATGTCAACGCGTCCGTGGAGGATCAGCCAGTCTGAACCGGACGTGGAAGCATGGAAAGGCCATTTGAGTTCACTCACGGCAAGCGGAACTCCGGTCAAGGTAACAAAGTGCAAAGGACTCGGCATAAAAGGGGGTCTCAACTCTGGGTATGGATTTGCCTGTAGATTTTAATACGACGGGCACGGAAGAGACACCTTTGAAACACGGAGGAGCGGAGGAAACGGAGGAAAATAGACCAACCGGACACCGCCGAGGGCGACAGTCCACCCCAATAGAGCAAACCCGGCTCTGTTGGGGACCCCGGGGCGCCACACAGGTAATCAAGGGTCACACATCACAACAAAAGGCGAGGTTGAAAACCACCCGCAACTTAAAAACCTGGCTGCCGTGGCCATCCACAAACGTGTGCACCGCCGCCCTCGGCGGTGCTCCACACTACATCAGCAGCTGCTTGGCCTGGCGCGCGATAGGATGCTGCAATTCCGCCAGTTCGTTTTTCACGTGGTTCAGGCCGTAGACCAGGTTCTCAAACTCTTCTGACATTTCGCGGAACAGCGGAGCCACCTTGGCGTATTCAAAGTGCTCGAACTTTGAAACGATGTAGTAACTCTCTTTTCCGGCGCGCATGAAGTCAATAACGCCTTCCAGGCGGGCCTTGCGCTGGCGATGGTGGTTCAGGCTCTCCGGGAACATGCCGGTAAAGAACAGCGAGTAGTCGCCAATGTGCTTGCGCACCTGGCGCTCGCGGTCAAAGGACGGCGCCGGTCCGTAGACCGGGTCGGATTCCAGCAGAAGCTCGCCGACATCACTGAGTGAACGGCCTTCAGCGTTTTTGATTTTGAAGAGATTCTCGGCTTCGCAGAACTCGGTGAGCAGGTTGGCCACGTAGGCGTGCACGTTGGTGTGCCGCAAACCTACCTCGTCATAGTGTCGTTCCACAATCTCGATGAAGAACTGCTGCAATACATTCGATTCAGGAAGCATCGGGTTCCCCCTTATTACTGCTTACCCCTTTACCACCAACGCTGCCGCCACCGGGAGAATTGTCCGTCACCTGCCCGAAAGCAGCTTCATCATTTGGGGTATTTATGTAAGCTTAAACGCAAGTATCGGCAGGTTAGTTTCGCAGCGCAAGGGATTTTACGGATTCAGTACACTTTGGCAGCAAGAGCAGTAGAGTGCTAAGAGTGGATTTAGTGGTTTGACCTTAGTGAGTTGGAAACGCTCGCCGGGGTTGAGGCAAGGTCACTCAATGAGGATTCTTGATCCAGCTTTTTCTCGGCAACATTCTGGCTCGCGCCGGGCGGAGTTCAGGATGATGCTTTCTTTTTCATCCGCCCAGCAGCTTTTTCACCGTGTCGCTGACCATCTTGCCTTCCACACGCGCGCCGGTGGCCTGGAGTTTGGCCATGGCGTTCTTCATCACGGTGCCCATGTCTTTCATGGTCGGTGAACCCATTTCGGCGATGGTGGCTTTCACGGCGGCGGCCACTTCTTCTTCTCCCATGGCTTTGGGCAGGTAGGTTTCAATCAGCTTGATCTCGGCGGCTTCTTTATCGGCCAGTTCCTGGCGTCCGCCTTTGGTGAACTGCTCAATGGAATCCTTGCGCTGCTTAATCAGCGTGGCCAGAATCTGCTGGCACTCTTTGTCGTCCAGCGGAGAGCGCTTGTCCTTCTCTTTGTTCATGAGGGCGGCTCTCATCATGCGCAAGGTGGAAAGGCGCAGTTCGTCGCGGCTACGCATGGCGTCCACCATGTCTTTTTGTACCTGTTCGCTGATAGTCATGGGTCAGTCCTTGTCGATCAGAAGTGATTATAAGGGAGGCCAATCGTGAGGCGTGTCGCGCCAACAAGTTTGATTCAGAAATGTCCGGGCACGTATGATCGAAACCGAAGCTAGAAAATAGAAACGAAGCTCCCGGGGGGACCCAATCCATAATGTCACCGCTGGCCGTGGTCGTGAACATCGCCATAGTTGTGGCGATTGTTGGAATCATCGTTTACTGGGTGCGGCGTTTTGCTGTTTTCCTGGGGTACAAGGCGATTGAGGCTGACGTGCTCAAGTTGGGCGAGTTGCTCAAGGCCCAGGCGGTTCGCGAAGGCACGGACATCCTGCTGGCCGGATATTACGGCGGACTGCCTACCTACGTCCGTTTCTCGCATAAGGTGGATACACCGGGCCTGGACATCCGCATGAGCGCCCCCACCACTTTCAACTTCACCGTTACACCCAGAAACGCCGGGTTAGCGGGTGAAGGCAAGGAAGTGGTCCGCACGGGAATCCCGGCAATCGACAACAGATTCAACGCGCGCGCCGATGAGCCGGTGGACGTTGGCATGTGGCTGGGAACCCGGGACGCCAAGGCGCGCCTGGAGCAACTTTTATGCTCCACCCAAACCGGATTTTCCGTGAAAGACAAGATGCTCGAACTGAGCGAGCTCACAATTCCGCAATTCACGGCGAACCACGTGGCGGACCATCTGGAATCCATGGCGGCGCTGGCCAAGCGCGTACAAGATATGCCGGGCTCCATGGACGTAAAGATTGATCCGGTCCCGCAACAAGGCAGCAGCTTGCCGGTACGCGTGGCCCTAGCCGGCGGACTGCTGTGCCTGCTGTTGCTGTTGTTTGTACAACCGGTCCATCTTCGTATGGACAATACGAACCCGGGCAAGACGTTGGCACAAAGCTCCGGGGTGCTCCCCTCCGATGCGGCGCGCATACAGCAATTGCAGAACTGGCACGTTGCGGGCCCGGATGATTTCACGGGTGCCGCCGGGCGGTTTATCCATGCTTCAAATCTGAAGCCCAAGGGGCGTGTCACGGCCGATTTCACCGGCACGGGACGGATGGAGTCCGCATATCTACTGCTGAACGCCAAGGACAAGCGGCGCGTTTGCCTGCTGGCCGGCGGAACCGTGGCCTATGATGCGGTTTTTGAACACACCGAATTCATCGCGCGGATTTCCAAGAGCAGTGTGGCAAAGATACAATGGAGTGTTGCTCCGCAGTTCAAGTCTGATGGCGATGCCTTGCTGGTTGTCCAAAACGCTGAAGACCCGTCCGCAAGCCTGGTGCTGTTGAGGCACGGCATCCAGATCTACTCCGCGCGTCCCACGGACTTTACCCGGATCGAACTGGTTCCGGAATAACCTTCAAAAAAAAGAAGCAAACTATCAGCCGTAAGGAAGAAATCTTATGATGATCCGCAAAGGACGCCTACTCACTCCGGGCCCCACGCAGCTCTTACCATCCGCGCAACTGGCCATGGCCGGAGCCACCATGCACCACCGCACCGCGGAATTCCGCGCTCTCTACAGCAAAGTGCTGGCGGACTTGAAAGTTTTTGTCGGCACGGGCAATGACGTGATCCTGCTCACGTCGTCCGGCACCGGCGCGATGGAAGCTTCGGTTGCCAACCTGACATCCCCGGGAGACAAAGTGATGGTGGTCTCGGCGGGAAAGTTTGGCGAACGCTGGGAAGGCCTGGCCAAGAGCTATGGCCTGAATGTTGACGTGGTGCGCTCTCCGTATGGCGAAACCGTGACCGTGCAGCAAGTGAGAGAAAAGATTACAGCGGAACACAAAGTCCTCTTCATGCAAGCCACGGAAAGTTCCACAGGGGCACGGCATGACGTGGAAGGCATAGCCCGATTCTTGCAAGGATCAAATACCTTGCTGGTGGTGGACGCCATCACCGGCCTGGGCACTACACGCTTTAACATCGACGCATGGGGCGTGGACATCATCATCGGGGGATCGCAGAAAGCGGTGATGGTCCCGCCGGGACTGGCTTATTGCGCGGTAAGTGAACGCGCGTGGCAACGCATGGAGACGACGAAAAATCCGCGCTATTACTTTGATCTGCGCAAGGAACGCAAGAACGGCGCCAAGGGCGAAGCCTCTTACACTCCGGCCACTGCGCTGGTAGCCGCGCTGTCTTCGGCCATGGACTACCTGCGCGATCAAGGCGGCGGCGATCTGGCCGCGGGACGCGAGTTGCTGATCAACAATGCCGAAATCGCAGCCGCGATGGTGCGCGCTGCCTCCAACGCCATGGGACTGAAAATATTTTCAGCCAGCTCGCCCTGTGCGGCGCTCACGGCAATCACTGCGCCGCCGGGCATCGATTCCAGCGACATTGTGAAGGGCTTCCGCAACCAATTTGGTTCGGTCATCGCCAACGGACAAGGCGAAATGAAAGGCCAGCTCTTCCGCATCGCGCATCTGGGCTATTACGACTATGCGGACACCATCGCCGCTATAGGCGCGCTGGAACACGTGCTGGCCGGGCTGGGACACAAATTGGAATTAGGTTCAGGTTTGCGCGCGGCGCAGGAAGTGTATGCGCAAAGGGCGTAAACCATGGCCGTGGCGCACCAGGAGTTCTGAATGAAAATTGTTGTAGCGGAGAAGATCGCGGCCAACGCGATCCAACTTCTCAAAGACGAGCCGGGATGGACCGTGATCACGCCGGACCAGATCACCGGCGGGCTGGAAAGCGTTTTGCCGGATGCCGATGCGCTGATCGTCCGCTCGGCCGTGGACGTGAACGCACAGGTCATCAAGAGCGCGGGCAAGCTGCGGGTGATTGGACGCGCCGGCGTGGGCGTGGACAACGTTGACCTGGACGCCGCTACAAAAGCCGGCATCGCCGTGATGAACACTCCGGGCGCGAATGCCGTGGCCGTCGCTGAACTCACGCTCGGACTCATGCTGGCACTGGCGCGGCACATTCCCCGCGCGGATTCCACAACCCGAGCCGGTAAGTGGGAGAAGAAATCGCTGCAAGGTACCGAGCTGCGCGGAAAAACCTTGGGCATCATCGGGCTAGGCAGAATCGGGCTCGAGGTAGCCAAGCGCGCCAAGGCGTTTGAGATGAAACGCATTGCCCATGATCCATTCGTTTCTGAAGCCGTGGCCCGCGATCTGGACATCCAAATGGTGACGCTGGATGAAGTTTATGCCGCCGCGGATTACATCAGCCTGCACGTGGGCTTGACGCCGCAGACTACGGGCATGATCAACGAACAGTCTATTAAGAAGATGAAGAAAGGCGTGCGCATTGTGAACTGCGCCCGCGGCGAACTCTTGAACGAAGCCGCCCTGGCCGCTGCCATCACCGCGAAACACGTAGGCGGCATTGCGCTGGACGTATTCACGGAAGAGCCGCCAAGGAATTCTCCACTGCTGGCGCTGGAGAACGTGATTGCCACGCCGCATATTGCCGGGTCCACCAATGAAGCCCAGGACGCCGTGGGCGTGCAGATTGCCAGCCAGGTGCGCGAATACCTGAAACGCGGCGTGATTCAAAATGCGGTGAACATGCCTTCGATCGACTACGCGCAGTACACGCAGATGAAGCCCTACATTGTGCTGGCGGAAAAACTCGGCGCGTTTCTGGCCCACGTGGTTTCTAAAACCGGATCGCTACAGGCGATTTCCCTGCGCTACGGCGGACGGCTGGCGGAATGGAAGACCGAACTGATCCGCAACGCGGCCATCCAAGGCGTGCTGAACCAGCGCACCACCGAGCATGTGAACGTGGTAAACGCCGCGGCCATCGCCGGAGAACGCGGCATCCAGGTGCGCGAGAGCAAAAAAGAAAAAGCTTCAGGCGAAGCTGGCGACATGCTGATCCTGGCGCTGAAGACCACGACGGAAGAAGTGGAAGTCCGAGGCGCGGTAATGCACGGAGATTCGCTACGCCTGCTGGGCGTGGACAATATCCACATTGAGATTCCGCTGGAAGGTAATTTGATCTACAGCCGCAATCGCGACGTACCGGGCGTGGTGGGCAAGATTGGAACGATTCTGGGCAAACACAAAATCAATATCGGGAACTTTGCTCTGGGCCGCGCTGGAGAGGAAGCGCTGGCGGTGGTCCAGGTGGATACGCCCGCGCCGGAAGCAGTGCTGCAGGAAATCCGCACGGTGACGGACATCGAGGAAGTGCACGGGATCGAGTTGTAGGAGCAGTTGGCAAATAGCAAATGGCAATTATCCTGAGCCTCCCAGGGTTCAGCACCATTTTGCTTTGCCGACTTAAGTGACGATCTCGACGAAGTACCACCCAGACTGCATCAGCGTTTTGGCCACTTGCTAATTGCCAATTGCTATTTGCTCAGTGAATACGCTCTACGCTTTCGACCGGACCCTTCTTGTGCCACGGGAATGAGCTCCAACCCTTACGTTAAACGTAAACGGCAACTTCTTCGGCGGATAGCAGGCATTGTTGTCGCAGGCCTGATACCGCAACTCGCCATGGACGGTGTATATCCCGGTGGTACCGCTGGGCGGTGACACCACCAGCCCTTTCACCATAAAGTCGCCAGAGTACACGCTGAGTTGTTGCGTGGGATCGAACGGGAAACTCCTGAGCTCGCCAGCGGCATAGCGGATGCGGCCAATCACGATGTCACTACCGGGCAGCGAGAAATGCAGTTCCGTGGGGATCAATTCCGGCAGGCTGGGCTGGTGCGAATTCACGTGATAGCCGGGCGCGATATGAAATGAAAACGTCACGGGAGTTGACTTGCCCGGAGTGACGACAACCGTCTTAAGGGCTACAAAGGTAACGGGAGAAGGCGTGGTTGGAACGCCGTTGGCCGGCTGGGCCAGAGCAGCGGCGCCGATCAGGAGAAACCCCAAGATTGCAACGAGAATGTTTTTCATTTTACGGTTGGATCTTTTTACGTTGGAATTTGGCCTTAGAAGCAGCTTACCAACGTCCCTAATGATACCGAAGTGTGGCAATGGACTGGAGTTACCAAGGTCAACTGAAAGTCGGGCGGTGGTTTTGCCGCAGGGGCTAAAAGCCCAAGGCGCTGCAAGTTTTTACGCAGGCATAAATGCCTGCTCCACCCCGTTGTGCAGTCGCAAGCTACACAGGGGCTAAAGCCCCCAAGGCGGTGCAAGTTTTACGCAGGCATGAATGCCTGCTCCACCCCGTTATTACTTCCGTGCGCCTTCTTCGATTTTTACATTGAAACTGATAGGCAGCTTTTGGGGTGGGTAGCAGGCATTGTTGTCGCACGCCTGATATTTGAGTTCGCCTTGCACGGTCACACTCCCGGGCTTGGCGGACGCCGGCACACTGACGTCAGCCCGAACCACCACGTCACCCGAGTAAACGCTTAGCTTCTGCGTGGGATCAAAGGGGAAGCTAGTGAGCTCACCCGCGGGATACTGCAACTTGGACACGGTCAACTCACCGGACCCGGTAAACATCACTTGCGTGGGAATCAACTCTTCCAACAGAGGCTTGTTGGAATTGATGTGGTAACCCTCTTTCACGCGGAAGGTAAACGTCGCTGGGACCTTTTGTCCGGGATGGACGGTGATGGTGTTTGCCGGCATGTATTCAACGAAAACTCTCGCCTGGCCCCCTTCACGCTGGGCCTGAGTTGCCGCAGTCAACAACGCCGCCACCAGGCAAGCGCCAAGCAATGCTTTGTGCATAGATTCCGTCCCTTGATTTCTTTTAGCTGCCAGACTTTTAATTGCCTGCCAGGGATTTCTTGATGGCATCTTCCATTACGGATTCGCTCACCAGTCCCACCACGCGATAAACCACCTTGCCGGAGCGGTCAATATAAATGGAAAGCGGCAGGCCATCTCCGGGATAAATATCGTGCAAGGCATTTACGCCTTTTAGGATGGGGTAGTTGAGCTTCATCTTTTTGGAGAAATCGACAATGTCCTTGTCGGAAGCGTCATCATCAGCCACACCCAGAATCTGGAATCCTTGCGGGCCGTATTTGTCTTGCAGTTCCACCAGCCAGGGCATTTCCACTTTGCACGGTCCGCAGTATGTGGCCCAGAAATTGATCAACACGGCTTTGCCGTGGAGAGACGAGAGCTGCAGGGTTTTATCGCCATCCACGCCGAGCTGTTTCAAGGTGAAGTCCGGGGCGGCGGCGCCGATTGCTGGGCCGTCTTGCGCGGGCTTGAAGATGGCCGCAACGGCGCCTTTGCCGCTGTGGCTCATGTAAAACAAGGTGGCACTGATGCCGAAAATGACAACGATGACTAAGAGTACGCTACGTTTCACGGGTCAAAATCCTCACAGGGCAAAACGGTTTAAAAATCCAAGATGGCTGGAGAGCGCAGCAAAGCGCTGGGTGAAAATCAACACGCCAAGAATGATCAGGACCACGCCGCTGAAAACCTCCACCCAGTGGATGTAGCGGCGGAAACGGCCATAAAACACCATGAAGCCGTTCACCAGAAGTGAACTCAGCAGGAAGGGGACGGCCAATCCGAGCGAATAAACAAAAAGAAGCAAGATTCCCTTGCTCACGGTTTCAACATCACTGGCGGCGATGAGAATGGGAGTGAGGATGGGACCGATGCACGGCGTCCATCCGAAAGCGAAAGCAAAGCCCACCAGGAACGCGCCGAAGGGCGATTTTCCGCTGCCGACGGAATGCATGCGCTTGTCAGCATACAAGGCCTTGATCTTCAGGATCCCGGTCAAGTGCAAGCCGAAGATGACGATGACGATGCCGGCAATCCAGCTAAATTGCTTTTTGTAGATTTTTAGAAAATGTCCCAGGCTGGTGGCGGCGGCACCCAGAGCCACAAACACTACCGTAAAACCCAGAATGAACATGATGGAATGCAGCAGGACGGTATTCAGGATCTTACGATCGTTGGACCGCAATTCTTCCGCGCTGGCCCCTGAAATCAAAGACATATAGCCCGGTACCAGCGGCAAGACGCAGGGCGAGAGAAAAGACACAATTCCGGCCCCAAACGCGGCCAGTAAACCAGGCAGTGGTGACATTCCGATCCTTCTTAACTGATTAACTCAATGGGTTTTGATCTATTCCATTGTAATCTGGATACTTATTTTCCGGTGCATGAGAAATAGGCGATAAGTGCCGTATTTTCAGACGTAAAGCAAGCCTCTTGGTGAGCGTGGCGCAGGTGAAATCGCGTCCCGCCCGTAGAGGTTAAGATGTGCGGCACGAGGAAAGGTTACAGGGGGCCGGTCTGGTGACATGTAAGAAGTAAAAAAGTTTCATGAGGCGAACGGGGCGATTGCCAGATCAGCGGTTTTTTTTGATGTGTCGCACCTACGGCGCTGGAAAACCGCTAATCGAACTTAATTCTGATCTTGCGCGCGCCGAAATTTCCTTTAACGCAGATGGGACACGGACACGGCTTTTTTCCGTGCGCGCCGGGCTGGTACCGCCATCCTACGATCTGCGGCAACACGCGGACGCGATGAATCTCACCTTTCTCAACACGCCGGGGAACAATCACCTGATAGCCCTCAGGGTTTGCCTGAGAAGAAATTAGCGCTGCCGCCTGGGTTGCCGTCATGTTCTGATGCGGCTGATTGTAATGTCCGACCAGAACGTTTTGGTCGTCAGGAATACGGAAGTAAACCCCGGCAATCATTCCACCGTGGCTGCTGCGCTTGAGTTCGCGCAGCCACTGGTGTGAAACATAGAAGTTGCGGGTGACCGGCATGGCGAAAATGCCAGGCGTTGCCGGGGTCTTTCTCATCCGCGAAATGCCGTTGCGAAGAATGGCTTTCAGGTTCTTCTCCGCAGTCAGGTGCACGAACATTGCCAAGCGGCGTTACTTCGCCACTTTGATCAGCAGCTTGCCGGTGTTTTCTCCGCGGAAGAGTTTGAGCAGCGAGTCCGGGAACGTCTTGAAGCCCTCC